>JAESQQ010000177.1 GCA_016765095.1 Planctomycetota bacterium
CGGTGTGTCGAGGCGCTGCGTCGCCTGAACCGGGGCGAGGCCCCCGCCGCAAGTCGGGCAGCGGAGGTCGGGCCTCAGCTGAGCAGCGCTGACCTCAAAGCGCGATCGGCAGGTTTGGCACGCGATAGTTGGCACACGCGAGTATGTCGCCTCCGCGAGCCGGTCGCGAGCCGAGACCCCCCGAGCTACTCGTATTTCAGAGCGTCCACGACGTCGAGTTGGGCGGCTCGGGCGGCCGGCAAGCACCCCGCGAGGACCGTCGTCAGTCCAGCGACCACGAAGGTCCCAGCCAGGAAAGTCCAATGCACCGCGAACTCGATCGGGATCCCCAACACCGCAGGAGCCGCTCGGTCCATGAGGTAGGCCATGCCCAACCCCATTAGCCCACCCGGCACGAAGCTCACGAGCGCCATGGCTCCCGCCTGTGACATGAGACGACCGTCGCCGGCTCGTCGGCGGTGGACAACTCGCCAGAAGCTCCTCGCGCAGTTGGCCCACGCTCAGCGAGGTGATTGCCTCGTCGATCGTCCGCCCGAACAGGTTCGACGCACCGCGGAAGCTCATGAAGCGCTGGTAGACCCGACGGGGGCGCAACACCAACCCGAACAGGAAGCGCCCGCAGCCACCGGACGCGACCTCGAACACCGCCACGTCGATCTCGCCCTCGCTCCACACCGCGTTCGAGTTCATGACCACGTGGTGCAAGTCATGCGCTGGCAGCGCCTTCTTGCGGGCTGGGGTGTTGTAGATCACCACCGGAATCCAACCCAGCCAGGCGAAGGCCCAGTTGTCATCGTAGCCACCGTCTCCAAAGCCAGAATCGCGCAGGAGTCCAGCTCTGGCACGGCACGAAGGTTTGGGGGAGAGTCGGAGAGAACCCTCAGCTCGTTATCATTGGCCCAGTCGAGGGGAGAGCGACACCCATGAGCGAGAACCAGCCGGGCCTGGGGCCCCCAGAGAGCCAGGGGTCCAGCGGAGTGGCCGGTCGCTGCTGCGGTCTCGGCTGCGTTGGGATCCTGCTCTTGGGCGGGATCTTGGCTGGAGTGCTGACGGCGGACGCTTCGGCCCGGCTCGATACACGTCTGCTGCAAATCGCGGACGAGGTCGCCGACTTCAAGGACCGCGCCCCCGGCCCTCGCCAGACGGTTCTCGGGCAGCCGGCCAACGAGGAGAACGCCCACACGGACTACAACGGGCTCCGTTGGGCCCTCGCGGGCGGAAACCTAGATCTGCTCCCAGACCGCTGGCGGAGAGAGCCCCCGAAGCTTCCCGTGGACATAAAGGCACTCACCGCCCAGATCGCCCCCCGGGGCCAGGCCGTCGACCCAGAAGCGCTCGGATACACCGACTTCGGCCGGCCCGATCTAAAGGTCCTCATGAGCGGGATCGATCCCGACGTCAAGACCTTCAACTCTCCTAAAGGGAAAGCGCGCTACGCGCGGGCCGTCAAGGAAGACGAGCGCCTCAAGCCCGCCCTGCGCTACGTACGTGACGGCCTAAGCCGAGGGCACTGCGACTGGGAGGTCAACTGGGAGGCGGGTATGCGCTGCGAGTATCCCGACTTGGGCTACTCGCTCTACGTAGCCAATCTCCTCAGCTACGAGGCGAGTCAGCAATCTCCTCGCCAAGCGATCCAGACCAGCCTCGAGATCGTGGCCTACGGCCAAGACATGAGCCGCTCTGGAACCAACCTCGGCTACGTGCTCGGGATCGACGTCTGCAACCTTGGGTTCCAGAGCCTGGCCTACACCCTCGGGCGAGCGGGCCTCGAGGCGAGCGACTACCAGCGGGTGATCGAAGCACTCCGCAGCTACGCCGAGGGAGTCCCTAATCCGGAGGACGCCCTCGCCGGAACAAAGCTGCAGGAGGTCCTGAGCGCACTCGCGCTGAGCGGACGGCGCCTCGACCCCCCCTCCGCCCACGACGGCACCGGCTACTCGTCCTTTCAAGTCTCCGACTCCCCTCGGTTCGACGTGGCGATTGCCGACGACATCGAGGGCTACGAGAAGCTCATGCAGGGCACGATCGAGATCCTCCAGCTCGCTCCTGCCGATCGCCCAGCAGCCCAGACCAAGCTCACGTTGGAGATCGAGGGGTCGAGCTACGTGACCGCCAAGGGTCTCCTATACGGACTCCAGGGTGGCGTCAAGGGCTTGGTCAAGACCCACCAAGACACCTGCGATTTGGCGGAAGCCGCTCGAGTCCTGGCGGGAGCCCACCTCCTCCGTCTCGACTCTGGTTCGTTCCCAAGCGGGATCGGCGCGGTCAGTCCCCGCTTAGGTCCGGAGCCGAGTGATCGGCACACTCGACTCGGCTATCGCCTCAGGGGTGGAGTCCTCGAGTGCTGGGGCTTGGGTGAGAACGGCCGCGACGACGGTGGCGGCGGAGACGACGTCCGCCTCCAGACCCGGGCTCCGGCGGCCAGCCCGAGAGGGCGTTGAGTCCGAGCCCCGAGCGCGACTGGCGCGGTCCACCCCTCGCCACCACAATCGGAGGCCATGCCTAACGCACAGGACGAGGCGATCGTACTGGCAGCGGTCCAGCGCAGGCTGCTCGACCCCAAGCTGATCCCCCAGGCCCGAGAACTCTGCCAATCCCAGGGCTCGGGAATGGCCATGGCTCTGCGGAAGTGGATCGAACCGGCCAAGGTCGGAGCGCTCCTAGCGCAACTCGCCCTCGATACCTACCGCTGCCCCTCGCGTACCTGCCAGCCGACCCCCTTCGGCCAGCTCGTCGCGCAGGACCGAATGCGCTGTTCGAGCTGCGATCGCCCTTTGGTCCGCACCAAAGGCAAGGAGGCACCCCTGGCGTCGGGAGACGACTTCCTCGCGGCCCCCACGACCGAAGCGAGCTGGGGGCACTCGAGGAGAATGGGCCCTTACCTCCTCGTCGAGGAGATCGGGCGCGGCTCTATGGGGGTCGTGTTCCTCGCTCGCCGCGACGATCTCCCCCGCCGGCTCGCGCTCAAGGTCGTCCTGACCCACGAGAACGACCCCGAGGCCCTGGCCCGCTTCCAGCGTGAGGCAGCCGTCGCGGCCCGACTCGAACACCCGGGGATCGTGGGTGTCTACGACGTCGGCCGCGAAGGCCGCTATCGCTACTACGCCATGGACTACTGCGAAGGAGAGACCCTCGCCGCGGTCCTCCAGAAGGGGCCCTTGCCCCCGCTCGAGGCCGCCAGCCTCGTCTTGGAGCTTGCGCGCGCGCTCGACTACGCCCACTTGAACCAAGTCTTCCACCGCGACCTCAAGCCGGCGAACGTCCTGATCGATCCACACTCCGGTCGTCCCCGCGTGACGGATTTTGGGCTCGCGAGAGACGCTTCGCGGCGCGACGAGCTGACCAAGACCGGCGACATTCTCGGCACGCCGCTCTACATGTCCCCTGAGCAGACCGTTGGGCAAAAGGGAACGGACGGGCGGATGGACGTCTACGCCTTGGGTGTCGTGCTCTACGAGTGCTTGACCGGAACGCCGCCCTATCGCGACCCAGACCCCCAGGTCCTGTTTCGCCTGATCCGCGAAGGGAACCCCAGGCGACCGCGCAAACTCGTCTCGCGAGTTCCCGTCGCGCTCGAGCAGATCTGCCTCCGGGCCATGGAGGCCGATCCTGACGAACGGACCGCCAGCGCGGGGCTCCTCGCCTCCGAGCTGGAAGCCTTCCTCGAGGCCCCAGAGCCACCGACTCTAGCCAGTCGAATCCACCCCGCAGCGATCGGAGCATTGGGCACGCTCGCGGGCGTCGTGATCGCGATCGCGTTCGTGGGTGCTCGCGACACGCCGACCGCTCCAACACCGACTCCCTCGCAAGTCGCCTCGCTCCCAGCGTCGCCTGCGACGCCCGCAGCGACCCCTGCTCGGCCTTCCCTGCCTCCCGACGTCGATCGAGAGCTGAATCTGCTCGTGGCGTCAGCCGTGACTCCCTTCCACCGTGACGCGACGCCCGAGCTCGAGTATCAGTTCCAGCGGATTCGCACTCGAGGCCCGATCCTGTTCGAGCGCTACCCGGGCGACTCCCGCGCGATCTTCCTCGCCGCCCTGGTCAAGCTCCTCGGGCGCACGACCGGCGACTTCGAAGTCCGCCGAGAGCTCCTCCGCGCGATCCGAGCCGAGCCTCGGCTCCCGGACGAAGCCCTGACCGTGTCCGTGCTTGTCGTCTGGACGCTGGGCTTCGCGCGGGCTGCCGACGACCTCTGTGAGCCCTCTGTGCTCGGACCCGGCCCTAGCGCCAGCTGCTCTTTGAACCTGCTCCATATCCAAATGAAGGCGGTCCCGCCTGTTCGAGACATTCCTGGCGCGACCCTGATCGCAGAGGCCGCCCTGCGTCTCCGCGTGCGCAATCACCCAGGCCCCGGGGATCACCTCCTCGTCCCGACCTGGGACCTCCACTGCAACCTCGCCGAGCTGCACCTCATCCAAGGAAGCGTCGAGAAGGCAGCTCTCGGCTACGACGCGGCTGAGCGCTCGACCCAGAGCCGACGGCGCTCGGCCTTTGGGGCGCGAGCGCGCGAGATTCGCAGCGGCAAGGTGACCCCCGCCGACGGGACCCGGAACATCTCGACGATGTTCCCGTTCACGGACTTCGGGAGGACCCTCGCTCGCTTGGAGCGGCTCGAGAACAAGGCCTCAGGATTCGCTGCTGCCGATCAGGCCGCGTCCGAAGCCTCAGCCCTCCAGAAAAAGGGTCAGCTCAGCAAGGCCGCCGTGACCCTCGTGCTCGCTGGGCGCGCCCTCCTGCGGGCAGATCGGATCGTGGGCGCGATCAAGACCCTCCGCCGCGCGGCCAGGCTCTCCCTCCCCGAGCAGGACGCAGACGTTCGCGCGCTCGTCTGCCGCACACTGGCCTCGGCCCTCCTCCTGGCCACGCCCGGTGTCGCCCCCTCAGCGGCCCACTTAAACGAGGCGCAAGCGCTCGCGACCGAGGCCTTGACCGCGGGACGCGCCCACCCAAAGCACTTCACACGTGGCGAGATCGCCGACGCCTGGGTCCTCGTCGGCAGAGCAGAGCTGCTGCGCGGCGCGAAGCCTGAGGCGAAGGCCGCCTACGAGGCCGCGCTGGCGCTCGAGCCCTACGACCGCCGCGAGCTGACGACCCTCGGCGAAGCGCTGGGCCTCTCCCGCTAGAAGCCGAGGTCGTCTAGGACGCGACCCAGCGTCGGCATGTCGCGCTTGGCGCAGACCGCGTTCGCGCCGGCTCGAATCAGCGCCTCGTTCCCCTCGTCGTGGGCGGAGACCGCCACGATCAAGCCGGGAAAGCCCTTCCGCCGCAGCTCCCGAACCAGCTCCGCGCCCTTGCCGTCCTCAAGGTCATAGTCCACGAGGAGCAAGTCGTGTCCGAATCCGGCCGCAGCCTCCCGCGCCAGGGCGAGGCTCGGAACGAGCGTCACCTCGTGGTCGCCCAGGAGAGTCTTGATCACCTGATCCGCGAAGATCGTGTGGTCCTCGACGTAGAGGATCTCGAGCCGAGGAGGCACCTAGAACTCCAAGACGAGGACCGGCCCCTCTCGCTCCCACTCAGACGGCAGGTGGCGCGCCACGATCTTCTCTTCGGGCGTCCCGCCGACGGTGTCCCCGTCCTCGATCACCGGGCCGTGCTGGATCAAGTAGCCCGAGAGCCCGAACACGAGCTCGAGCAAGTCGCTCGGCTGATCGGTCGACTCGCGAATCTCGATCTCCATCGTCCCGAAGGTCGCCAACCCCGACGTGAACACCGAGACGGTCCCTTCGCGAGTCGAGAACATGCGCTGCTCGACCCAGAGGTGAACGGGCAGCTCCTCGCGGCTCGCCCCCTTACTGTCGGCCACGAAGGTCTCCCGAGAGTGGACCAAGGGCCCGTTGCCCCAGTAGATCCCGACCGCGCCGGCGGCTTCGGCCAAGGCCGCCGTGAGCCGCGTCAGCCTCAGGGTCTGATCGAGCGCGTCGCCCTCGGTGTTCCTCAGCGCGACGACCAAGTGCGCCGCGTGACCCTCCAGGGCCTCGGTCGCCTCGGGCCACCACCAAGCGGTCGCGGCGGGTCCAGCCAGATCGTTCCAGGGGAAGGGCGCAGGCATCATAGAGACGAACGCGCTCCCTCCCTCGAACTGGCAGCTCAGAATTCGATTTGCGGCCTCGGCCTCCTCAGACGGCTCAGACGGCTCGGACGGCTCGCCCGGGCTGGCCGGCGCGACTCCCTGTGCTGTCAACGCCGCGTTGAGGGCGTCGAGGGTCGGGAGCCACACCTCGGGCAACAGAACGAACGAGAGCCCGAAGGAAGAGCCCTCCGCCGCCTCAGCCTGGTTCTCGTCAGTCATGGGGACTCCCCTCCGTCCCGAACACGATCCCCGAGGAGGGCGCCCCTCGCAACGGCCGCCTGCCCGCTCAATCGAGCCGCCGACGACTCAGGTCGATCGCGCAGCCCGCGTGATCTCGATCCTTGGGTCCCGCAGCCCCGTGGAGTGACCGTGGGTCATGGCCGCCTGAAGCTGCGAGATTCCCGCCCGGAGCGAGGACACCCCAAGCTCACCGGGTCTAGGCTCAATCGGCAGCGGGTCTGCGATCGATCGAGACCAGCACCGTTCGCCGACTGCTCGGGACCCCTCCGGGCGCTCCGGTCCGCCAGGTCACGACGGTCTGGATCGGAATCGGCAGGCTCGGCACGGTCCAAGTCTCAACGTCTTGGAACGAGTCCGTCCGGATCCAACGGTAGCGGCACAGGAACGTGCCAGCGGGAACGGTCACCTGCCGGTTCTCGGCCTCATTGACCAGCTGGCCAGACGCGGCCTCGGGACGAAGCGAGACCTGGCCCTCGGTCACCAGGCAGCCACCACCGGGGTCCTGACTCTCGAGGATAGCGCTCTCGTCGCTCACCTCGAGCAGCCGGGTGCTTGAGCGGGAAGACGAGGACTCCTCCTCCCACGACGAGCCAGTCAAGAGACCATCGGCGGAGAACTCGTGCAGGAGCCTCCACTCCAGAGTGTCGGTCTGGGTCACGAGCACCGACCCGGTCCCCAGCGTGTCCCAGCCACCGCACTCGCTTGAAGGAACCAAGTCCAACCCGTCCCCATACCTAGCGACCCCCAGGGCCGTCGTCGAGAGAGCGGTCAAGAGGACCAAGGCCGCCAACCACGGGCGGAGGGGAGAGGGTCGCGCGAAAGGCGGGCGAGCCCACCAAGGTCGGTCGCTGACGAGGTCGGCCCACTCCCACGGTTCGCGGGACTCACAGCGCTCATCGGTTGATCTGATATCCCGCGTGCTGAAACCAACCGATCGCGTCGCTACGAGTGACGCGCCCAGCTGCGTCTGCGATCGCAGCGTCGAGATCCGGGATGGTTCGTGGCTCCTTGC
>JAESQQ010000178.1 GCA_016765095.1 Planctomycetota bacterium
ACTACGCCTCGAAGCTCCCCCCCGCCGAGCCGGAGGACATAAACGCGATCGTGGAGGGCGTGAACTCCATGGCCGGGGCGATCGCGACTCGCGAGGAGGAGCTTCGTCAAGGCGAGGAGCAGCTCCGCTACGCGCTCTCGGCCGCCCAGGGCGGTGTCTGGGACTGGAACGTCCACGACGGAAGTGTCTACTTCTCGCAAGCCTGGAAGGCGATGCTGGGCTACGAGGACGACGAAGTGGAGAACTCCTTCGAGGCCTGGGAGCAGCTCATGCACGCCGACGACCTCCCTGCCGCCCAAGCCGCGATCAAGGAACACCTCGAGGGCAGGACCGACCACTACATTCTCGAGCACCGTCTGCTCTGCAAGGACGGGAACTACCGCTGGATCGCGGCCCGCGGAAGGTTGATCAGTCGGACGCCTGAGGGGGATCCCCTCCGGTTCGTGGGTACGCACACCGACATCACAAAGCAGATTTCAGTGGCCGAGGAGCTGCGGAGTGCGAAGGATGCAGCCGAACAGGCGACGCGCGCCAAGGACGAGTTCTTGGCCAACATGAGCCATGAGATCCGAACACCCCTCAACGGAATCCTCGGCTTGACCAACCAGCTCCTCGACACGGACTTGACCAAGACACAGCGAGACTTCGCGCAGACCGTGCAGGGATCTGGGGACTGCTTGCTCGCGATCGTGAACGACATCCTGGACTTTTCGCGGATCGAGTCGGGGGCGCTCTCGATCGTAGAAGTGCCCTTTGACCCCCGGGACATGTGCCGCCAGATCGAGCTCCTCCTGAGCAGCCAGCTCGAGGAGCGAGGGCTCCGAATGAAGGTCAATGTCGCCACCGACCTCCCCCCAGCGCTGCGGGGGGACCCTGGCCGGATTCGCCAGATCCTGCTCAACCTGCTGGGGAACGCGATCAAGTTCTCGGACCGCGGTCAGATCGATTTGACCCTGACGAGCAACCTCGAGGCTGACGGACGCGCCCGACTGCGCTACGAGGTCCGGGACAGCGGAATCGGAGTCCCCGCAGACGCGATCGAGCACCTCTTCTCCCGGTTCTCGCAAGTCGACTCTTCGAGCACGCGCACCCGAAGCGGCACCGGCCTCGGACTGGCGATCTGCAAAGGACTCGTCGAACTCATGGGCGGAGAGATCGGCGCCGAGAGTGAACTGGGGCGCGGCTCCACCTTCTGGGTCGAGCTGGTCCTCAAGCCCTGCCTAGCGATCGCCGTGGCGGCGCCTCCTCCCGCTCGAGCTGACGAGGAGCCCCTAGAGGGCCCAGGAGTGCCTAGGACTCGAGTCTTGTTGGCTGAGGACAACCGGGTGAACGCGCTGGTCGCCGAGGCCCTCCTTTACCGGCTCAACGTGGAAGTCGACACGGTCAGAGACGGGAAGGCGGCCCTCGAAGCGCTGGAGCGGGAGACCTACGGACTCGTGCTCCTAGACGTGCAAATGCCTGTATTGGACGGCTTGCAGACCGCCGCTGAGATTCGTCGGCGAGAAGAGCACGAGGGGGCGTCAGAACGAATCCCAATCGTGGCGCTGACCGCCAGCGCACTGCCCACGGATCAGCAGCGCTGCTTGGACGCCGGAATGGACGACTTCCTCGCCAAGCCCCTGACCTTCGCCAGCCTGTCCGCCACCCTGAGTCCTTGGCTCGAGCGGCATCACGAAGCTGAGGTCTAGCGCCGGCGACCGACGCGTCGCCGATTACTTCCGACCGAGTTTGACGAGCGTCTCGGTCGGATCAAAGGTATAGGCCCCCGTGGGCTGGGTGAGCGAGCGGAACTCGAACTTGCTCCAGTCGGCTGCGCCGATCGCGAGAGCGAACCGATCCAGGTTCTTCTTGGTGATCGGCCCCATCGGGGTGAGGAAGTTGAGCTGCTTGTCGGCGGAATCGTTCCCCTTGAAGTAGTCATGGAGGAGGACCATTACCCAGCCGCCTTCCATGAAGTGGCCGCCGATCGTCACGTAGAGGTCGCCTGAGCGGACCGCCTCGAGAGCCTCGCGGGTCCAATCGAACCCGCCCAGGAGGACGTCCTCGCCAGGCTTTCGTCCCAGCGCGCGAACGCTCTCCATAGCACCCAGAGCCAAGGGATCGCTCGCCCCCCACACCACCGCCGTCTCGGGGAAGCGCTTGAGCAACACCTCGGCCTTTCGCCGCCCCTCCTCGCGGCTCCAGTCCGTCGGTACGACCTGGTGCAGAACGACATCATCATGGCCAGCGACTGCCCGTTTGAGCCCGAGGACGCGTTCGCTAGAGCCGGCATCCGAGACGATCCCGGCGAGCGCGATCATGTGGACTTTCCCGTCGGCCCCCGCCAAGCCGCGCCGCTTGGCTTCGTCAATCAGGAGGCAGGCCAGTGAGTAGCCGGCGCCGTTGCCGTCTGACTCCATGTTCCCGATCCAGTGCGTGTAACGTCCTCTCGGGACGCCGCAGCTCTCGCCTACGCCAGCGTTGACCATGAAGGCCGGGACCCCCCCCTCGTTGGCGATCTTGAGCAGGTCCGCGCCGCACTCCTTGAAGTTCTGGAACACCACTGCGTCAACGCGCCCCTCGCCAGTCGTGGCTCGACGGACCTGCTCTTTCATGAGCTCGCGGTTGTTGTTCGCCAGGTGGACTTCGAGCTTCAACCCGAGCTGCTTGGAGGCGGCCTCCATGAAGCCGAGGAAGTCCCGCCAAAAGAGGTCCTTGTGGGGAATGAACATAGCCACTCGCTTGACGCCTGAGCTGGGTGTAGCTCGCGCCGTAACGCTGGGACTGGCTGTGGGACTGGCTGTGGGACTGGCAGTGGGAGTCGTCCCGGGTGTCTTTGCCGGTTGTTGCGGACAGCCGGCGAGGGTCAGGGCCACGACCCCGAGCGCGAGCCCAGTCGGGTAGTTCATTGTCTCTCCTTAGGCGGCCGCGCGGCCGCTGTCCGATTCGATCTCGTAGAGCCCTAGCTCCACGTCGTGGCGCAAGAAAGGGGTCGTCCTGATCCAGGCCATTTCGGACCAGGTCAGGGGCATCTCCTGACAGTAGTCCGGGAAGGCCTCGTGCAACGCAGCGTTGGCTTGCTTGAGGCGATACCAGGGGATCGTCGTGCAGACGTGGTGTGGCAAGTGAATGTTTATGTTCAGCACCAGCCACTCGTACCACCCTGGCAGCCGGTAGTTGTAGCTCGAGGCCACCTGCGCTCGGGTTGGCGACCAGGACTTCTCCTCGTAGAGCAGACTCTGCTCACTCGCGTGACCGATCGTGACCAAGATCGAGCCAATGATCCCCGAGAAGGCGAGCGGGATCGCGTGCAGCTTGAGCAGGGGCCAGAGTCCCCACTGCCAGTAAATGAGGGCGTAGATCGAGAGACTGCAGGCCAACATCAGCGCGCTGGAGAGGAGCAACCCCCAGCGCTCTTGGGCGTAGCGCTCCTCACCGAGCATTCCGCGCACGGCGACGGCTCGCCGGACGGTGTTGCGCCCGATCCAGAAGAAGATCCCAAATGGCAGCGCGTAGCCGAGCTTGACGGCGAAGTCGCGGCGCCAGGTGAGCGCCCCAAACTCCTCGCGGGTCACCAAGTTGGCCGCCCAATCCACGTCCTGGCCCTTGAGTTGGGTGTGCCGGTGGTGGTGATCGTGCGTCAGCTTCCAAACGCGAGGGGCGTTGAAGAGGGGGGAGAGGCAGAGCGTTCCCACGAGCCGATTGACCCAGCCTCGCCGCGAGAAGGCGTGGTGCTCTGCGTCGTGGCCGATCAGGAAGTAGCCGACGAGCACACTTCCGTAGACGAACCACATCACGACCAGCGCTGGGATCTCCCAGAGGAGAGCCCAGCCTGGATCCAAGGGCAAGACGACGAGGATCGCCAGACAAGCGGCGGCCAGGAGGCTGACTCGTGCCAGCGTCAGCCAGGCTCGCCAGGGCGTCGGCTTGAGACATTCAGGTGGGATTGCGCGGCGGACTTCGGTCAAGTTCACGCCCTTGGAGGCGAGCTGCTCGGCGATTGCCTTTGTCGGCAAGCCAGTGTGAAGACGAGTGGCTGGGGGCGGGGTCATAGGAGCATCTGAACCAGCGGGGCCCTGCCAAGCAAGCGCCCAGGGAGAGCTGGCGCGCGAGCCGGCCTCGTGACTCCCGTTCTGTTTCCAGAGTGAGTACGAAAGCAGCCCAGGGCTGAGGCCCTGGGCTGCTCGAGCGAATGGAGGTTTCGTTCGCTAAAGCGACTTCAGGTACTCGATCAGGTCCATTCGCTCACGAGCCGAGAGCCCGCGCCCGATCACGCCGGGGCCGCGTGCGCCGTCGCGGAACTCGTGGCCCGCGTTCGAGTTTCCGATCTTGCTCGTGTCGAGCAGGAACGTCCCAGGAGCGTCGGGCAAGCTCTTGAGTCCGACTTTCTCCGCGTCAAAGACCTGCTTGGGGCCGAGGCGGAAGGTCGCCTTCCGCTCAGCCACGGGGCTCAAGAGCTCGTAGAGGTTGAGGACCGAGCCGTTGTGGAGGAAGGGACCCGTGGCCCAGACACCGTCGAGCGGACGAGCGCGATAGGCCAAGGGCGCGCGGTAGTCGTTGGGCCGACCCCCCGTGATCTCCCTCTCCTGGGCGGGCGTCAAGCGGAGCTCGGCGAACTGACGGTTCATGACGCCGTCGGTGAAGGTCTTGAGCGCGTCGCCGCCCGAGATCACGCCTAGGTTCAAGCTGCCCGTGTCGACCTGCCGGAGGCTGAACAGGGTCGCCGCCATGGGGTCGGTGCCAATGTCTGAGAGTCCGTAGACCTTCACGTCGTAGTTGCGCACTCCGTAGGCGTCGGGGGCGGTCATCCCCAAGTCGTGGCAGCTGGCGCAGTTTTGGCGATAGAGCCGGCGACCGCGGCGCCACTGGCGAGCCTCTATGAACCCAGGCCACTTCGGCGCAGCGATCGCAGCGCGGGCCTTCTCGGCCTCGTGCAGCACGCGAATGTCTGCTCCGGTCTTATACAGGTCGGGGTCGGTCGGGGTGGTCACGATCGGGGTCGCGCCACTGGCCATGGCCGCAGCCAGGTTCCGCCCCAGGGGCTGAGTGATCGAGCCGTTGTATTGGACCCAGTTGAGCTTGGTGATTCCCCACATGTGAGGCAAGCGGACGGGACCGTTGGCGATCGTCAGGTTGCTGAGGGCCAAGCCGCCGAACAGGTTGTTGCCGCCTCCCGTCAGGGCGTCGAGGCGGCCGAAGCCCTCCTCGACTGCGGTGTCGAGGCCGAACGCCTTCGCGGCGTCGCTCTTGGCCTTGCCCGCTTGGAGCAAGCCACCGAGGTGTTGTCCGAGAGCGGCGGCCGCAGCGGGATCGTGGTTCGCGCCAAGCACCCGAGTCGCGAAGCGCTGGAACTTGGCCGGATCCATGGCCGTGGCTCCCATGGCCTGGCCGAGGGTCGTGCGGAACGAGCCGAGGTTGACGTTCGCGCGTCCGCCTTCAATCCGCAGGGGTTTGCCGTTGAACTCGACTTCAGCCGTGTGACAGGCCGCGCAGTTGAGGCCGACGGTCTTGACCTGCGTGACCGGGTCGGTCTTGGTCGCGAAGCCGACGGGGAGCCGATCTGGGTTGGGGGCGCCGCTGGTGTCTGCGAGGAAGCCGAAGGCCGCCATTGAGTTCTCTCCGCTCAGCAGCTCCTGGCTGGTCGGGCGCTCGAGCGCCATGAACCAGGCGTAGGGGAGCGTCACGATCCCAATGTCGCTCCGGTGCCAGGCCGCTCGTTGGGCGGCGGTCCAGCCTGGATCGGGAGCGGTCGGATCCAAGGTTCCCGTGGCCGTGGCCACCGCGATCCTGCGATGCGAAGCGCGGAGGGTGACGGTTGCGGTGTCCTGCGTGACGACGATCTGCAGCTCCTGGCGGTGGGATCCCCGCACAGCCACTCGGGCGCGTCCGTTGCGAAGCCGACCCCGCCCGGTGAGTTGAGCGGTGGTTCCATCCGCGAAGGTCATTCGGAGCCTGAACCGGGCCATGCTGCTCGGGAGCCGGTAGCGCACTTGCAGCGAGCCTGTGAAGGAGCCGACCCGGGCGTAGGTTCCCGTGAGCACGTAGTTGACGGTTCGAGTGCTCGTCGACGTGCGGTGACGCTCTTGGGCGCTCCCGGCTGGCTCGTTCGCGAAGGCAGGGGCGGCGACCATAGCGGCCAGGCCGATCCCGAGGGCTAGAGTTTGGGCGGGGAGTCCTCTTGGGGCTCGCTTCATGAATTCCTCGACGTGTTTGGGGGTCAGCGCATGGCACGTCCGGCCTGCGCAGCATTCATGACGCACCGCGCAAAAAAACGGGCCGAGGGGTGGTTCTTCGTAACCTCATTTGTTTTGACGCACTGCGCCAAGATTGGCCCGGTTTGGACGACGGCGCGCCGGGTAGCTGAGAGAGATCTCTCAGATTCCGGGAATAGGGGACCTGTCGCCTGTTTGCGACGGTCGGAAACGCGGAGGGCGATCGCGGATCTCATAGGTGAGGAGGAAGGCAGGAGCACGACTGCAGGAGTGCTCGCCCGGCCACGCAAGAACACCGGACGCTCTCCCGTAGGTGTGCCTGACCCCTTCCGGGTCTACAATCGGTGTTTGTCAGGGTGCTTTCGGATTGATCGCGAGAAGATGAGTTCGCCCCACCGAATCCTAGTCGTTGACGATTCGAGCGCGATGCGGCAGCTGCTCAAGCTCGCGCTCACCGACCTTCCGGATGTAGAGGTCGTGGGCACCGCGTCCAGCGGCGACCTCGCGTTGCGGCGAATCGAGTTTCTCCGCCCTGACTTGATCACGCTCGATATCGAGATGCCGGGGCTCGGGGGCTTGGAGACCCTGTCGCAGATCCGTGAGGATCACCCCACCATCCGGGTTCTGATCGTCAGTAGCCTGACCAAGCGTGGCGCGCTCGTGACCCTCGACGCCCTCTCCCGCGGGGCAAGCGACTATGTGTCGAAGCCACAAGTCAGTTCGCCCGAGGAGGGAGTCCTGGCTTTGCGGAAGGAGCTCGTCCCTCGAATCCGCTCGCTCTGCGGCCCCTCCGAGGACCTACCTAGGCACGTCGTGGAGCAGGCACGACGCACACCGACCGCCACCTGGAGGATCAGATCCCGACGCCCGGAGGTCATCGTCGTTGCCTCCTCCACGGGGGGGCCGCCGGCGCTAGGGAAGTTTCTGTCAGGGTTGCCCGAGAGTTTTCCGTGTCCGATCCTCGTCGTCCAGCACATGCCGAAGGTGTTCACGGGTCCCTTCGCCGAGCGCCTCAACAGTCAGATGCCGCTCCACGTGCGTGAGGCCGTGGCGGGGGCTAAGCCCCTCGCCGGTCAGGTCTGGATCGCCCCAGGCGACTCGCACCTCTTGCTCGAGCGTGGTGGCGACGGGCTACGGCTCGCGCTCAGCGACGCTCCACAGGTCAACTTCTGCCGACCTGCCGCCGATCTGCTCTTCGAGTCCTCTGCCGACGCCTGTCCGGGCCAAGTCCTAGGAGTTGTCCTGACCGGAATGGGGTGCGACGGCTCGGCCGGAGCCGCTCGCATTCGCGAAGACGGGGGACGAGTCCTCGTTCAAGACGAGGCAACCTCGGTGGTGTGGGGCATGCCCGGCAACGTAGCTCGCGCGGGTCACGCCAGCGAGATCCTGCCCCTCGAACGACTCGCGGCTCGCCTCGTCGAACTGGCCCCCCGCACCTGCTCCTTGGACACATAAAGCTGGTCTAGGCAGGCAAGACCGCGAGGCCGATCAACTCGCTGCGCCAGCGACCGCCTACCGCGATGAGCGCACCTTCGATAGCCTCGCCCCCAGGAACGAGGGGCAGCGACATTTCTGTGGGCTGGGGGAGAAGCTTCTTGAGCTGCCCCGCGACGATGTTTGCGATCTCCGCCACCGCGTCTTCAAGATCTTCTTGTTCCAGTTCAGAGGCGGCGAGGCCTAGGAAGGAAGCCCCCAGGCGCCGCGCGACCCCTTCGCTGCACTCGACCAGAATGCGTCCATTCCAGGCGCCCTCGAGGTCGATCGCGGCGCGAGTTGCGGCCTTGGGCCAGGCGTCAGGCATCGAGATCGGGTCCAGGTCCACTCCCAGCATGGTTCCTACCTCTTGCAAGATGCGGAACACCTCGGGGGGGGCCAAGCTGCGCAGGTGTGATCCAAGCCGCTGGTTTGCCGAGAGAGCGTGGAGGAGAGCCGCTGCGTTTCGATATCTTTGGTCGGCCTTCAAGTGAACGAGCCTTGCCAGCACGGCACCCAAGGCAGGGTCAAGCTCGGACGGGATCGGCGGAGATACGTCGCTAAGCCGTCTGATCAGCGCGATCCCGGTTAGCTCTCGGAAGGGGCGCTCGCCTGTGGCCGCAAAGAGGAGGGTCACCCCCAGAGAGTAGAGGTCCGAGCGGTGATCCACCTTCCTCCCGAGCATGTATTCAGGAGCCATGTAGCCGGCCGAGCCACAGATCTCATGAGGACCCGTTAGCCCCTCGTAGCTCGGGTCGCGCGAGAGCCCAAAGCCGACCAGCACAGGCTGGCGAATGTCCCCCTCGCGGAGAATGACGTTTTGGGGGTTGAGGTCTCGGTGAACGATTTGGGCCGCGTGAATGTCGACGAGCGCGCGTGCGGCTCCTCCCAGAAACTGGATCAACTCTCGCTCCTCGAGAGGGCCGTGCTCGGCTACGTATTCGGTCAAGGTAGGGCCCGGGACGTATTCGAGGGCAAGCCAAGAGTGTCGCCCCTGCTCACCGCAATCGCGGAGGCGCGCCACGTACGGCGAGCAGAGCGCAGACAAGCAGGCGACCTCGCCCTCAAAGCGCTTGCGCTGGTCGGGCGAGGGGGTCGGCACGACCTTGAGCGCCACTCGACGCTCGTGGGCTGGGTCCCAGCCTTCGAGCACCACTCCGTAGCCCCCACGTCCGATCACGCGCAGGACCTCGTATCCCCCCAGGGCTCGAGGCACGTTCCAACTCGCCGTCCCGACCACCGGGTCGTGGGCGAGACCTTTCTGCCGAACACGCAGGGCGTGGAGACACCTCCCGACCAGCTCCTCGAGCGAGAAGGGTTTGGTCAGGCAGTCGCTCGCCCCCGCTTCTAGCGCTGCGACCACGTCTTCGCTCCTGTCCTGTGAGCAGAGGGCTACGATCGGGAACCGATCCGCGTCTTTCGAGGACTGTATGGAGCGGATCAGGTCTAGAGCCTCTGGGCTCGCCACGGCAACGACAGCAAGGGCGGGGGTCTCTCGCGCCAAGACGGCGCTCGCGCCCGCACAATCGTGGGCGCTGAGGACCAGCGCTCCACGCTTGCCGAGCGCGCGTCCGATCACGCGGCGAGCAGTCCGATCTCCGTCCATGACCAGCGCCCGCCAGCCCTTTGGCAGGAGGGTCGTGGCGGTCTCCTCCTTGGGAGGCGGCACGCCTTGCTATCTCTCGAGGACGGCGACGCTCGCTTCGTGCCCTTGCAGCCTTCCGACGAGCCCCTCAAGGCTCGACGCCAAGCCGGTGATGACCTCAGCTGCTTGGAGGGTCTCGTTGGCAGCGGTCGACGTGTTGCCCGCTGCGTTGGTCACTGCCTCGATCTTGGTCGCGATCTGGCCCGTTCCTTGGGCGGCTGCCCGAACACTGCGGGAGATCTCAGCAGTCGTGCTGCTTTGCTGTTCCACGGCCGTCGCGATCGCGGTTTGGAGGTCGGCGATCTTGTCAATCACCTCGGAGATCCCGGCGATCGCTTGCACGGCTTCCCGGGTGTCGCCCTGAATCGCCTCGATCTTGGAGCTGATGTCCTCGCTCGCGGTCGCGGTCTCCTTCGCCAACTCCTTGACCTCGTTGGCAACGACGGCGAAGCCCTTGCCTGCTTCGCCCGCACGAGCCGCCTCGATCGTGGCATTGAGTGCCAGGAGCTTGGTCTGCTGAGCGATCGAGGTAATGACCTTCATCACGTTCCCGATCTCGACGCCGCTTTGGCCGAGCCTCGCGATCGTGTCTTTGGTGAGCTGCGCCCCGTCAACGGCCTGGCCAGCCACGCTGGCCGCCGTGGTCGCGTTCTTGGCGATTTCCCGAATGCTCGCGTTGAGCTCCTCGGCAGCCGCCGCGACGGCTCGCACGCTGGAATCTACCTCCTGAGCAGCCGCCGCGACTTCTTGGCTCAGCTCTCGCGTCGAGGCAGCCTCCCCGCTCATTTGGCTGCCGATTCCCCCGAGCTGGTCACAGGACACGGTGATCTCGGCCGTGTTCTCAGTCAGCTCCTTGGCGACCTGGAGCATTGACTCACGCATCAAGACCTGCTCGGTCACGTCCTGAGCGAACTTGACGACCTTGAAGGGATTGCCGTCCAACCCCAGGATCGGGGTGTAGGTCGCCTGGATGTAGACTTTGTCACCCGATCGATTGATCCGCGTGAATTCGCCTGAGCGGAACTCGCCCCGGTTCAAGGAGTCCCAAAACTCCCTGTATTTCGCGCTGCGGCGCGTCTCCTCGTCCACGAACATGCTGTGGTGGCGCCCCTCGACGGCTGCCGCGCGGTAGCCGAGGACGTTCAAGAACAGGTCGTTGGCCTTCACGATCGTCCCGTCAAGCTTGAACTCGATCACGGCTTGGGACCGGTGGATTCCGTCTATTTGTCCCGCGAAGTCAACATTTCGGGTCTTCTCCGCCGTGATATCCGTGGCGTATTTGACGACCTTGATCGGTCGACCCCGGAGGTCTCGAATCGGGGTGTAGGTCGCTTGGATCCACACGTCTCGACCGTCCTTGGAGACCCGGCAGAACTCGCCCTGCTGGTGCTCCCCGCGATTCAGCTTGGCCCAGAACTCCTTGTAGTCGGCGCCCCCATGGGCCCCGGCCTCGACGAAGAGCCGGTGGTGCTGCCCGACCACCTCTTCGCTCCGGTAGCCCAGCGTGTCCAAGAAGTTCTGGTTGGCCTGCAAGATCGTGCCGTCCATCGCGAACTCGATCACGGCTTGCGACCGGCTGATCGCCTCGATTTGCCCGGAGAAATTCATGGCGCGGGCCTTCTCCGCCGTGATATCCGTGGCGTATTTGACGACCTTCAAGAGGCGCCCCGTCTTTGCGTCACGAAGCGGCGTGTAGGTCGCCTGAATCCAAACGTCCTTCCCCCCCTTGCCGAGCCGACGGAACTCACCCTGCTGGTGATCGCCCCGATTCAGGCGATCCCAGAAGTCCGAATACTCCGCGCTTCGCTGATACTCGTCTTCGACGAAGATCCGGTGATGCTTACCCAAGATTTCGGCGCTGGAGTAGCCCATGGCTTGCAAAAAGATGTCGTTCGCGCGCAAAATAGTCCCGTCAAGTGAGAACTCGATCACACCTTGAGTTCGCTCGATGGCGGCCTTAATGGCCTCCAGCTCTGCAACGTCCGCCTCGGACTTACCCTTTCCTTGATCAGCCATGTATCCGCACCTGCCGCCCAGCGGCTATCTGTAGAGTGATTTGGTTTTCTCGACGCCTGTGAGCGAGTCGATTCACTCGTCCAACACGTAGACCACGCTTCCGGCCACGTGTCGGGGGATCCACTGCGAGTCGAGGAGGAGTGTGGTCTCGGGGCTGCCGAGGAGGAGGAATCCGTCCGGACGCAGCGCCCGGCGCATTCGCTCGAGGACCCTGATCTTCTCTTCGATATCGAAGTAGATCAGGACGTTGCGGACCAAGATCACGTCGAAGAGGGGGGACGGAGGCCAAGGACCCAGCAGGTTGATCCGCTCGAAGCACACTCGCTCTCGATAAGAGGCCTTGAACTCGAACTCTCGCTCGTGGGAGTCGAAATACTTCAGCAACAAGGCCCCAGGCAGGCCCCGGTTGACTTCGTACCGTGAATAGCGAGCGAGGCGGGCGCGGTCCAGCGCCTCCGTGGAGACGTCTGAGGCGAGCAACTCGACCTCCCAGCCTCCCAGCCGCTCCTTGAAGTGCTCTTCGAGCAGGAGGACCAAGCTGTAGGGTTCCTGCCCGTAGGAGCAAGCTGCTGACCAAATCCGGAGCGTGCGCTCGGACTGCCGGCGTTCGATCAGCTCGGGGATCAACTCCTCGCGGAGGGCCTGAAAGGGAGCCCAGTCGCGAAAGAACGAGGTCTCGTGGTTGAGGATCGACTCGACGACCTCCTCCTGCAGAGAGGGGTCGCCCATCGCTCGCGCGACCAACTCGTCGCCCGTCCCCGGGTGACGCTTGAGGAGATTCGTCAAGCGAAAGCCGACGTAGTGCTCCTTGTCCTCTCCGAGGCTGAAGCCGGTCGCCGCTTGGACCCAGTCCCGCACGACGCGGTAGCTCGCGGGGGAGATGTAAGGCACGTCTGTCAACCGACGCGCTCAACTCGCCATGCCCAGCAGGCGTAGCTTCTCGACGATCGCCTGCTGATCGAAGGGCTTGAGGATCACCTCGTCTGCGCCGGCTTCCAAGACCCGTCGAACCTGGTCCATATCGGTTTCGGAGGTCACGAGCACAATCGGCATTCGTGCCAGGGCCGGCTCCCGCCCTCGACACTCAATGACGAACTCTAGGCCGTTCATTTCGGGCATGTGGAGATCGACGAGCGCGACTCGGACAGGTTCGCTTGAAGCCTCGAGTTGGGCCAAGGCTTCCTTCCCGTGCACGGCCGTCTCGACGTCGTATCCAAGCGAAGACAGGATTCGGCTCAGGAGGCGACGCATGGCTCGCGAGTCGTCGATCACCATCGCGCGACCGCGCGTGAGGGCTGGGCGCTCTATCAAGTGGCTGCGAACCTGACGCACCAATCGTACCGGGTCGAAGGGCGAGGCCTTGCGAATGAAGCCGTGCGCCCCGCAGTCTTCGACGAGCTTCTCGAGCGCTTCGGACTCAAGACCGGAGAAGAAAACAAGCTGGCACCCCGCCGCGAAATCGAAGCGCTGCAGAGTAGACACGATCTGCCCCCCACCAAGACCAGGCATCCCGACGTCCATGAGCACGAGGTCGGGGCACTCTTGCCGAAGCAGCGTCGCGGTCTCGATCGGGTTGGTGGTCGTCACGACTCGATAACCAGCGCGCTGGAGCGCGCTAGAGGCCAACTCCAGGACTGCTTTGCTGTCGTCGACGATCAGGATGGTGGCGGCCATTAGGCGATTGCCCCTTCGACGGCAGCGGTCGCGAAGGCCCGCTCGATCAACCCGGAAGCGTCGAGTTCGACCAACAGGCGATGCTCGAGCTTGAAGACCGCAGAACACACCGAGCGCAGGTCCTCGCGGAGGGTCGCCGGAGGGTCCTCCCCAGCTGCGTCTACGACGCCGACGACGTCCCCGATGTCATCCACGAGCAGGCTGAATCCCTCCCCGCGCAGGACCAAATTCATAGGCGCTTGGCCTGGGGGTCCGGCCTTCATGCCTAGGATCGTCCGGAGGTCTAGGGCGGTCACGATCTGCCCGCGGAGATTGATCAGCCCCCGGACTGCGGTGGGAGCCAGGGGAATACGGGTCAAGGCTTGAGCCCGCAGGACCTCCTGGACGTCGGCCACTGGGAGCGCTAGGTAGAGGTCGTCTAGGGCAAAGGTACAGAGCTGTCGCTCGCTGGTGTCTTCGCTCATGCGCCGCTCCAACTCAAGAGGGGTCGACTGTCCGCTTTGGCGAGGAGGATCTCGAGGTCGAGCACCTCTGCGATCTGGCCGTTGATAACGGCTGTTGAGCTGACTCCTGGACGCGTGCTGGGTCCCGAGTCGCAGGTGGACAAATCCGTAGAGACGATATCGGTGACTTCATCGACGACGACTCCCACCAGCTGCCCAGCAGACTCGTAGACCACCACACTCAGGGTGTCAACTTCAGCTATGGATCTCGGAGCCCGGGGCTGGCGGGTGCTGTAGCCCGAGGCCGCGAGATCGCTCTGGGACTCCGCAAAGAGCAGATCCTCAAGGAAGAGAAGGCGCAGGATCTGGCCGCGATACTGGACCAACATCCCTCCTCCGGCGAGTTCGACCTCATCACGTGAGAACTCCTCTAGGCGCGCGACCGATGAGAGTTGGAGGGCCAAGACCCCGCCCCCTCGCTCTCGGAGGAGCAGATAGGGTTGCTCATTGCTCGTGGCTTGAGCAACGCTGGCGCCGCGGCCCAGACCCTCAGAGCTAATCACCGCGAGTTCGCAATGACGGCCAATGCCAGCCACGTCCAAGATCAAGGAGACGCGTCCGTCTCCAAGTACCGTCGCGCCCGCATAGAGGGAGAGATGCCGAAGCTGGCGCCCGAGGGGTTTTACGACGATTTCCTCGGTGTCACCGATGTGTTCGACGATGAGGCCAAAGGAGCCGGCGTCGTGCTGAACCACGACCACGTTGACCTCTTCGGTTCGGACGTGCTTCGAAGAGCCGAGCTGAAGCGCCCCTGCCAAGTCGACCAAGGGCAAAAGCACGTCTCGGAGCCGGTGGAACGGCGCCTGATCAATGTACTCCACTTCTTCAGGCTTCAAGCACACCAACTCTTGGAGGTTGGCCTGCGGAATCGCGTAGCGCTCCTGCGCGCTCGTGACCAAGAGCGCCGGCACGATCGCCAAGGTCAACGGGATTCGCATTGCGAACGTCGTTCCTCGCCTCAGCGGCGAGTCGATCTCGATCGAGCCGCCGATCAACTCGATGTTGGTCTTGACGACATCCAGCCCGACTCCGCGTCCCGAGAGGTTGGTCACTCGGTTGGCGGTGGAGATCCCAGGCCTGAACGCAAGCTGGAGAAGCTCTCGATCGCTGAGGCGCTCGACCTGCGCACTCCCCAGGAACCCCGCCTCTACCGCCCGACGCGCGAGGGCTGCGGGGTCGATTCCGCGCCCGTCGTCGCTAACGACCACGTGCACGTAGCCGCCCTCATGAAACGCGCGCAGGCGCAAGGTCCCGTGCGCTGGCTTGCCTTGACTCCTCCGCTCTTCGGGTCGCTCCAAACCGTGGTCAATCGCGTTGCGGATCAAGTGCACGAGCGGGTCGCCGATCGCCTGGAGTACGCTCCGGTCGAGTTCGGTGTCGTCGCCCTCGGTTTCGAACACGACCTCCTTCTGACAGGATTGAGCCACGTCCCGCACGTAGCGGGGCAGCTTGTTCCAGAGATGGCTGATCGGCTGCATGCGGGTCTTCATGACCTGCTCTTGCAGTTCGCTCGTGATGAAGCCTAGGCGCTGGCTGGCGGCCATCAGGATCGCGTCGTTGCGGGAGCTCGTCTCGCGTTGAAGTTGGTTGCGAACCAGGACCAACTCGCCGACGGTGTCCATCAAGCGGTCGAGGAGGTCGACGTCGAGGCGAACGGTCCTGTCTTCTCCGCCCAAGACGGTTTCGGGGCCAGTCTCCCCTCGCTCTGGTGGCTCTGGGTCCTCTAGGGGTGGGGTCAGCTCCGCCGCTGGCGCAGGGGGCTCGACCTCGACTGACGGCGCCGGAGGTGGATCCTCGAGGGGAGCTGCGGGAGCGCTCCTGGCAGACTTCGGTTCCGGGCAAAAGGCTGCGATTTCGGCACGCAGTTCGACGAAGTCCTCTTCTCCCTCGTCGCGGTCTGACTCGACTCGCCCAAGGACTGCGCGCACCGCGTCGGAGAGGGCCAGCAAGACGTTGATCTGCTCCGTCGTCGACTCCAGGCCTTCGTCGCGGATCGCGCACAGGAGGGACTCGCCGCAGTGCGCGAGACTCTCGAGGCGCGTATAGCCAGCCCAAGACCCCAGCTGTCCCCTTCAGGGTGTGCAGGACACGAAGCATGCCTCCCACCATGGAGACGTCGCTCGAGTCATTCTCGAACGCGATCAGGTCTAGGTCGAGACGCTGGAGGCCCTCATGACTCTCGGCCAGGAACTCTCGAATGACCGGCTCCAGGTCCACGCTAGGCCCCCATAGCCCGGATGCGGTCAACGATCGTCGCCTTGTCCACCGGCTTGTTCAGGTAGCCACAAGCGCCCGCCGCGAGCACGGCTTGGATTCGCTTCGCATCGCGGACGGCGGTGACGAGCAACACAGGAATGTGCTGGAAGTCTGGCTGCTTGCGCATCGCCACGATCAACTCCAGCCCGTCCATTTCCGGCATCTCCAGGTCGACGATCGCGAACTGGGGCTTCTTCTCTCGCAGATGCTCCAGCGCTTCGCGCCCGTCTGCCGCGCAGGTGACGTCGTAGCCTTGCTCACGAAGCATCAGCGCGAGCAAGATTCGGATCGCTCGGGAGTCGTCGACGACGAGGACGTCTGGCCGGACGGTGCTCGTGAGCGGAGCTAAGAGCAGGCGGCCGACGGCGGCCACCAGGGACTCTGGGCTCAGAGGCGCCGCCTTGTGAATGTAGCCGTGAGCTCCAACCGACTCCGCCCGGATGGCTAGCTCGGCCTCGCTGACCGACGCTGAGAAGAGCACCATTCGGATCCCCTCGGTGGAGCCGAAGCGGTTCAGGGTTGCTACCACGTCTGTGCCTGAGATCGCAGGCATTTGGATGTCCATCAGGACCATGTCGGGCGCCTCGGTGCGAACGAGGCCAGCGACTGCGATCGGATTGGTCGAGGTCACGACGCTGTAGCCCGCCTCTTCGAGGATCCCACCCGCAAACGCGAGGATCGCCTTGCTATCGTCGACGATGAGGATTTTCTCCCTGCTGCGGCTCATCGCGAACGCCTCGGGGCCCCAAGAAGTCCAGAGAGGACGAAAAACGAGAGCGCCGGTGAGGAACGAAGTTGCTCCGCTCCGACCCAGCCTCGACTCAAAACTAGCTCTGTTCTGTTTGTAACCAACACCCTCTCCCGATCCGACTTCCGGCCCATCTAAACTTCCCTAGCGAGTGGCTCCGGAAGCGTAGCCAGGTTGTGTAGTGTCAGCCACTGTTTCTAAGCGAAGGCGCTGGAGGCCACTAGGTAGTTGGCCGCGGCGTGTTTTGCCTTGCGAGGACACTTTCGCCCTGAGCCCAGCGCGACGCGGCCCGGCTTCAGTTCTGAGTTCTGATTCCCAACGCGCTCTTGCGTTGTGCCCAGGAGGGATTGTCGGAGCGCGGAGTCAATACTTTGCCTTTGAGGCGATGACCGTGGCCCAAGCGGGTGGCGGCGTGGACTAATCCCGCAAGTGGTGGCCCATCGGTGGGGGCGGGACTTATGGCCGAGTCGCGTTCAGATTTGCAACGAAGCGAGCAGGGTCGTCGGATTCCCAAGGCGCTCTTGCGTTGTGCCCAAGAGGGATTGGTGGAGCGTGGAGTCAATAGTCTCGCTTGAGGCGCTGACCGGGCCCAAGGGGGGGGCCGCGTGGGCTGCTCCCGCAAGTGGTCGCCCCCTCGGTGGGGGCGGGACTTGTGGCCGAGACGTTCAGATCTGCAACGAAGCGAGCAGGGAGTGATTCGGACGGGAACGAACCGTTGCAGGGGTTGTCGGATCCTCTGCACCACGACTGTCTCTCTCGGGACTTCTTTGCCGCGCGCCCTTCCGTGACCCGTGACCGAACAAGCGAAAACGAGTCGCGTGGAGAGTCACGCTTCTGGCCTACCGATGTGCTCTTCGGCGATAGGCCGGCAGCCCTAACTCAACGGTTGGGCTGAGTGGACCCGCGGTCCCTGAGTCCACCACGGAGGGCGTCGAGGATTCCCTTTGCTGGACGCTGGGCTGGATTTGGCTTGGTTTCTGCGGCAGGGCTGGCTGGGTTGGCCGTGCTCGCCCCGCGGAACTGGTTGGCTAAGGTGCGGAGCAGGCGCACCTGGTCGGCGTCGGCGGAGGACGTTAGGAGGAAGCTCTCCCGCTCCCCGAGAGTCAGCGAGGTGCTTAACCCCGCCTCGCGGGCTCGCCCGGCGGCGGCTCGAAGCGCGGCGTCAAGTTCTGGGTTCTTGAGGTGCGAGACGATCGCGACCGAGTCGTTTCGTCCCAAGAAGAGCGCGGTGAAATCGGGGGACCTCGGCGCGTGGGGAAGCCCACTCCAGCCCGCCCTCAGGACCCGTCCGAGCCATTCAGGGTCGCGGACGCTGGGCCCGCTGACGATCAGGACTTGCTTGCCGAGGACTTGAATCGCCCGGGCGGCCTCTCGAGTGCCGAGGTTGGCGACGCGGAGCGCATAGTCTTGCGCCGCTTCGACGCTCCGGAAGCGGAGGCGTCGCAGGGTGTCGTCACCGTATATGAGGAAAGCGACGCCTCTGCTTTGTCCCTGTCCATTTCCCGTTGCGAGGGGATAGGTTTGCTCGATTGAACTCACCCTGGGAATAAACCGACGGATCCCGAGCGCGGTCGCGAAGCCTTGGACGTAGTCCCGCTCTTGCTGAGTCGCCGCCTCGCGAGACCAACTCGTCGAGATTTCGACGGGCCGCCGGTCCGCGTTGCCTGCGATTCGGTCCAAGGCGCTCTGAGCGTGGGCGAGGGTTCCAATCAGGAGGAGAAGAGGAGTCAGGGTCTTGGGTGTCACGGCTGCCGTCTCTTTCGTTGCGCAAAACCCCTGGGCAAGTCCCTCGCCAGCGCTAACTCCCTTCGCCGTGTCCGATCCGACGCAGTTCCGTCCCAGGTTGACGGTGGGCCTTAAACGCATTCGACGCAAGGGTTTCCGTTCGTTTCAAGAGGCCGGAAAAGCGTCGGGAAGTCGACGCCTATGGGCGGCGGCGGCGGGCGGTCGCTTTGAGGCGAGTAGACTGGCGTCGTGAACAAGCCGAGCACGAAGAAGAGTCGAACTGCAAAGAGGAAGCGATCGCGGTTGGTCGTCGCGCCCAAGGCCAAGCCAAGGCGCCGTCGCGGAGGCGTGCGCCTGCTCTACGTCGGCACCCGGGGCGTCGTGCGCGCGGTCAGTCAGAGCACGGGGCGCAAGGTGTGGGGGATCAGCCTCCCGGGCACCGGCTACGAGCTGGTCAGCCTCCTTCACACAGGCGACTTGCTCCTGGCGGGATCCCGGGGTTGCTTGTTCGGGCTCGACGCGCGGACTGGCCAGATCCGCTGGAAGAACGAGCTGAGAGGCATGCAGTACGGGAGTATGCAGCTCGCGACCGAGTCCGACTCGTCGCTGGTCTTCGTCGGGATCTACGGACACGTCGTCGCGATCAGCAAGAGATCGGGTCGCAAGAAGTGGCAAGTCAGCTTGCCCAGGACCGGCTACGCGATCGTGAGCGTCGTCAGCGAAGGCGGCCGCGTCCTGGCTGGCTCGAAGGGTCTCCTGTTTGGGATAGACCCCAGGCGGGGCCAGATCGAGTGGACGAATCGGTTGAAGGGCCTGGGATACGAGCACCTGGCCTTGGCCGGGGCTCAGCACACGAACAGCAACGAGTTGGTGCAGATCCAGCAGGCCGCAGCGGCCGCACAGCCGCAGTCCTAAAGGAGGCCCGTGAAGAGCGAAGTCAAAGCAGCGCTGCTGTTCGCGCTCGTGGCGCTGACGGTGCTTCTAGTGTTCTGGGTGAGCGACCGAAGGCCTCCCCCCTCTCCCTCGGTCAGCCCTCTTGGCCAACTCGACCCTCCGGAGGCCCTGACGCCTGGGGAGGCTTCGGGCCCGACTCCACCCGCGGCCTCACCGACTTCGCCGATCCACACGCTGGAGGCGAGCACTCTGCCTACGCCGCCGAAGCGTGGCGTCGCGACTCGAACGCAGCAGTCCAAAACCCTGGAGAGAGCGATCGCGGCCGAGGCCTCGCTCGAGGGGACGGTCGTCGGGCCGGGCGGAGGTCCGGTCGCGACGAAGGTCTATGTGTTCGAGGTAGTCCCGAGTCTGAGCGCCGTCTCTGACTACGGAGGTCAGACGCCGCCGGAGGTGGAAGCGGTGGCACGCTGGATTAGCCGCAACCGGGGGGATCTCCTCGCGGTTACGTCCTCCGACGAAGCCGGCCACTTCAGCTTCAGCCACGAGGGGCTCGATCGCCTCGAGGTCGTCTTGGTGGCTGCGGCCGAGGAGGGAGTCGGGGTCCTCCGCCGGAGATTTGGGGGACAAGACCCCGTGCTAGTCCTCGAGGCACGCCACTCGCTGCGCGTCGCGGTCGTGACTCAGCGGGACCTCGCGGGTGCCAGCCTCCAACTCGAAATCGGGCGAGCCCGTGCGATCCCGTTTCCCGCGCTGGACCTGCAGGGGGCGACTCGCTTGGAGCTTCCGTCCCACCTCTCCTCGGGGGGGGTGCTTCGTCTCGAGCAGCCGGGTTGGTTTTCCCTGACGCGAGACCTCGGTCGGACCGAACTCGCGGGTGGCCAGGTGACCTGGCCCGTGCCGGTCGACCTCTTCGGCCTGCGCGGGAGGGTCCAAGGTCCAGGGGGAGCCCCTTGGGTCGGGGGGAAGGTGGAGCTCTCTTGCCAAGCTGAGCCGTTGGGGGACAAGTGGAATCGTCTCTGGATTTCGACCGACTCCGAGGGCGCTTTCCTGGGGCGAGGATTCCCACCCGCCCAGCCTGTCAAACTGCGGATCGCCGGAAGTCGCAAGCACGCCTACTACGTCACGAAGACCGTGGCTGGCGGACCGCCGCTCAGGATTCAGCTGCTCGCTCCGAGCGTCCTGCGGATTCGAGTCAAGCGCTTTGAGGGAGACGTAGACGCAATCGAAACCCATTGGAAGCTACAGCGCAGGGAGGGCGAGCGCTGGAAGGACATCGATCCACTCCTGTATGGCCGCGCCCACAGGGGCTGGCCGGGTTCCCCCGAGAGCGACTCCCTCGAGCGCCGCTTCGGACTTCGAATCGGCAGAAACGAGATCCTGGGCTTGCCCCCGGGAAGATACCGCGTGTCGCTCGTGGGCTTTGGAGGGAACCAGGCGAACCCGGTCGAGGTCGAACTCCCACCCGGGGGAAGCGCGGTGTGCGTGCTGGGGTGAGGGAGAAGCCCGAGACCATCTTCCGAGTCTGCTGGCGAGCCCGGGAGCCGACCTCGGCGGTCAGAGCGTGCGAATCACCTACAGGTTGGGCACCGCTGAGGCCATGCACAGCCGGGCGCTCGACGCCTGCGGAGGGTTCACGCTACGAGTCCGATTCACCGAGGCGGTCAAGGCCCGGATCTTGGTCCCCGGGTTGCGCCTAAGCGCCGAAACCACATTCGACCCTGAGGCTCCTGACCTCGGCACGGTCCTAGCGGAACCTGTCTCGAAGGCGACCCAGAAAGCCCCTGTTCTCGACGTCCAGCTTCGACTTCTGGGCCTTGAGGTGTTCGGCGCGGCTGAGGGCCGTGGCGTCGAGGTAGGCGAGCTGCCGGTCGACCAAGCGCATCGCTGCGCGATGGATCCGAGCGTTGGCCTCGGCGCTGCCGGGTGCGACGCCGCCGGTCTCCTTTTCGAAGGTCTCACGCCAGAGACGGATCGCGGTGACCGTGCGCGCCCACGCGAGCTCGGACAGCTTCCAGATCTTGCGCACGTGCTTGTTCTTGGTGGTGTGGGCGGTCACGAATTGAAGCGGGTCCTGGTCGAACCCGAAGCGGGCTCCTCGGCGCAGACTCTTGACGCTGATCTCGCGGATCGCCTCGTAGCAAGCCTTCGCCTCCGGAGCCGAAGCTTCGATCATGGCGTCGGCGATCGCCTTCGCGAAAGGCGTGCTCCCGGCGGGCTGAGTCGCGAGACCGGCCGAGCGGAGCCTCGCTCGGCAGGTCTTCTCGAAGGCTGCGTCGCCCTTTCGGGCGGCGGCGATCAAGTGCTTGATCTCAGGCAGGGCCTCCGCTCCTCGCCCGGAGCGGATCAAGTCGCGGCTCGTCAGATACTGGTTCTGAACGAAGGCCTCCAGGAGCCGGTGCTGGCTGCCGACGATCACGTTGACCGTTCCGACCAACCCAGGCCGGCGAGGCTCGTGGCCTAGGGCGAAGAGCACGCGCGGGTCGGCCTCACTCGAGCGGCGCCCTCCGATCAAGGCGGCGGCCGTGTTGACTTGGTCGGGGGTCAGGGAGGTGGGCGCTATAAAGCCGCCGTCGGCGAGGCTCTGCCGCCGCTTGCCGAAGCGCTTGAGTCGCGTGCCGGTGTAGGCGATCGCGGCGTCGATCAGGAACTTGTGCGTCCCGAGCTGGGTGCAGTGGATCTGATTCCCGAGGTCCTCGATCCCGTGCAGGCTGTGTCCGCCGTAGGTCAGCGCGAGCCACTCGGACCCCTCTCCTCCCCAGAGCTGAGCGATCAGGGCCAGCTCTGCGTAGGTCTGGGAATACTCAGGGGCGGAGCCTGCGGGCTGAGGAGGGCGCGCGAACTGCTCTGGGCGACGAATCGAGCTGATCAGGCTGCTGCTCTTCTTGCCCGTCCGAAGGGTCGCGCCGTGGGCGTGCCAGCGGCTGGCGATACCGATCCGCTGACCCGTGACTCTGGGGTCGTAGGGCAGGGCGCGCCCGTAGGCGTCGAGTTGAACCTGACCGTTCTGCACGAAGAACCTGTCTTCGTTGCGACCGTCTTCGTCGGGGTCGCAGGACGCGGCGCGGACAATGCTCCTCGCGTCGGGCCCGCGATTCGAGGGCACGGTGTCGATTCCGACGACTTGCTTGAAGGGGTTGAGCCCAAGGAACTCCTTGAAGGCGGCGCTGTCGAAGCGGTCGAGGGTTGGCCAGCGGGCCTTGAAGCGGGGGGCGTGGCTGGCGTGAGTCCAGACCACGCCTCGGAAGACCTCGAGCTGCTTCACCGAGGGTGCGGTGACCAAGCGGCTCGGGGCGGGGCCCACCCTCGGCTGCCCTGGAGGCGCGTCGACGGCGTAGTCGAAGAAGTCGCGGTGGACCTCTCCGCCGAACCCGCTCGCCTGGAGGGGCAAGATCCCCACCAGCAGTAGGAGCCCAACGCGAAAGCTCCGTGGGACTCTGGTCTTGGGTCGCATCGTGTCAGCCTCTCGGAGCCCAATGGGCGGGCTCGGGCCGGTAGGTTACGAAACGGTTGCGTCGGTCGCAGGGCTTTCAGCCTGTAGCGGACACGAAGCGCCCGCGGAGCTAGGGAGCTGGAGCTCGACCCGAGGAAGTCGAGCGAGCGCTGTAGCGAGGTGGGTCACTTGCGCCATGCGCGAGTTGAGGGTCGCGATCGCTCTCGAACGGTCACGATCGGACTGTTTCGGGTCCTCGGGGGGATCCCGGGGCGCGGGGCCGATTGGGTGCCCGGTGCGAGCTTGCTCCAGCATGCCGACAGGCCCAGCACGATCGGCGTGAGCAGGAGCAAGGGCCCCATGCACCGGATCCAGAGGGCGATCCCGACGACGAGCACCACGAGCCACTCTGGAAAAATGTTGAAGTGCATGCAGGCCAGGGTTGGGTCAATCATGGTCACCTCCTCTCTATGAACTGGACCGAACACGTCTCGCGCCAGGCCTAAGTCCTTTGCTAGAGGCGAGGTCGTGGGGATTCGTTAGCGCCTTGACGCTCTGCGTCAACGCGCTGACAGCGGACTCCGACGAATCCGTCGCTCGGCGTGACCTGTGGCGCCTCCAGCCTCTCGGTCGCGGCTGATCTGGCGGCCGGCGTGCTCGAGGCACGTCGAGCACTCCCTAGTCGAGGAACCGATTCAGCTGACGCTTGAGGACGTCTGGAATGAAGGTCTTCTGAAGGAAGCCCTTGGCGCCTACCTCCTTGGCGATCCTGCGCAGCTTGGAGGCGTCGTCGGCGGAAAACAGGACGATCGAGAGGTTGCTCGGTCCTTTGCTTGTCCTGAGCGGTCTGCAAGTAGGCAGCTGCGGCCTCTCGGGTCTTCTCGGCGAGCGCGACCTCGTCTTCCGTAAACGAACCGGACCGACCCAGCGCCAGGATCGCCACCAGAGTCCCCTGCCAACTGAGCGGAACGAAGAGGACCGACTCGAGCTCGACGACACCGATTCCGGTCTGGAGCTGAATCGGATCATCCGAGACCTTCCTCAGAGTGCACCGCTCGCTCCGAGCAGCCTCCCCGACCATCCCTTCGCCGAGCTCGAACCTATCGGGGAGCGAGGACTGGGGCGAGAGCGCGTGGCCGGCCTGGAGCGTCAGCACGCCGTCGCTCTGCACGTAGATCGCACCCAGCGTAGCTCAGAGGTCAGCGCCTGACCGATCGCGATCACGTGACGAGTGGCGACCTCGCCCGGGCGCAGGAGCGCGAACGCAATCGGCACAAAGCTGATCGCGCCGCCCAGGAGGATCGCCGCCCACACGTGAACGTGCGAGGTGGCCATGGGCCCGCTCCAGGTCTGCGGCGACACCCAGAGTGCGACCGCGATCCCCGCGATGAACTGAATCCCCATCAGGGCCGCGAACATGCGATCCGTCCGGGCGTGGAGCCGCTGAAGGTCGGTCTCGAAGATGAACTCTGCCCGTGTGTTAACTGTCACAGGAGCGGCCCCTTGGTCGAGCAAGAGGCGGTCGAGCAATCGCTGATTGACCCGCGGATCGAGCAGCCATAAGTCGGCGCTGAGTCCAGGGCTGGGTCGCCGCCGCGCAGGAGGTCCAGGACCGCGTCACCCCTTCGTGTCCACGCGAAGCCGTGATTCCACCGCTGAAGCGAAGGGCCCCGGTCTCGTCGTAGCAGACTAGGTGCCCAGAGGTCCCGGCTCCGAATCGCCTCGCCTCGCCTCGACGCCGCCTGGGTCGGTCCGCAGCGTGACGCCCGGAATCCGCGCAGCCTGCTCCCAGAGGTCGCTGTGCGCCCAGGAGTCCGCCTCGGAGTCGGGCCGATAGAACACGGCTTCGACCGGAACCCTCCAGCCGGCTCGAGTCAGCAAACGAGCCAGCTCGCTGAGGGAAGCCCGAGTGCAGGGGCAGCGCGGGTGGGCGAAGAAGACGACGCGAATGCCAGTGTCGGGAGGAGGGAGGGCCGTCTCACGGCCCGGCCAAACGGTGGGCGCAGGAGTGGACTCGCCCTCGGTCGCCCCGTACTCAGCAAGCGCGATCATCCCCCCTGCGATCACTAGCAGCCAAACCGTCACAAGCGCGACAGATCCGGGTGTGCCAATGGACCGGGGGGGTGCAGGTTGGGTCGGTGGGGGCATTGAGATGGAGATTAGCGAGGACGGTAGAGGGTCACCCCAGTTAGCGCGAAAGTACCAAGAATCGCCGAAGTCAAACCCAAGCCCGGTCGCCAGGCGACAGGTATGGAGGCGGGGCCAAAGTGCCTCGGGGGGGGCCTAGTAAGGCGGAGGAGCGAGGAAGTCTCCAGCTGAGTGCCCTTAGCGCCTTCGACGCCGCTCGTCAGCCCGTGTTGGACTGAGTGAGTGACTTGCAATCCGAGGCGGGCCCAAGGACCTCCCGGATCGCGGCGAGGAGCGCGTCGACGGGATAGGGTTTGGCGAGGAACGTGACGTGCTCACCGAGCCGCTCAGCCTGGAGCGGGGTCTCACCCAGGTGCCCCGACGTACAGATGACGGGGAGCTCTGGCCGCTCGGCTAGCAGGGCTTCGGCCAGCTCGAGGCCGCTTTTGCCAGGGAGGCCGACGTCGGTCAGGAGGAGGTCGTAGTGCGTGGTTGGGACTTCCAGGGCTTCTTCGGCGTTGGCCGCCACGATCACGTCATAGCCTCCGAACTCGAGTGCTCGCTGGAAGACCGCGCGGACCATCGGGTCGTCCTCGACGACCAGGACGCTGTTGGCCGCTGGCTCTCGACTCGTCGCGCGGACGGGGGTCTCGTTCTTCTCCCCACCGCCGAGGGGGAGGTAGACCCCTACGGTAGTCCCGGGCTCTGAGTCGCTCGTGACGACTATTCCCCCGTGGGCTTGTCCCAGAATGCCGTGGCAGGTCGCGAGGCCAAGGCCGGTTCCTCCGTGGCAATTCTTGCCTCTCAACTTGGTCGTGAACAGGGGTTCGAACAGGCGAGCTGTGGCCTCGGGAGACATTCCGCAGCCGTCGTCGGAGACAAGGATCTCCGCGTAAGCCCCGTCCGCGAGTCCGGCGGGGTTCGCGTCGGCCCCAGCGAGGCGGGCGGCTTGGATCGAGACTCGGATCAGGCCGCCCCCGGGTCCTACGGCGTCGGAGGCGTTGCTGACTAGGTTCACGAGCACCCGGTCCAGCTGGACTGGGTCGATCAGGACGACCAGCTCTTGAGCGGAGCTCGGTTCGGGGGGGAGGTCCAGCCGGGTGTTCTCGTTGAGGAGCCCCTCTAGGAGGGGTCGCGCTTCTCGAATCGCGCGGGTCGCGTCGATCCAGCGCGGGGACACGTGCTGGCGGCCGGCGAAGGTGAGCAGTTGGGAAGTGAGGTCCGCGGCTCTGCGGCTGGCCTGCAGGATGGTCTCGACTTCATTCGTGGCCGGAGTCTTCATTCGGAGCCGAAGGTGGTCCGCCGATCCCATGATCACGGTCAAGAGGTTGTTGAAGTCGTGGGCGATCCCACCAGCCAGGCGGCCGATCGCTTCGAGTTGAAGACTCTGGCGGAGTTGACTCTCCAACGCCTTGCGCTCGGTGACGTCCTGGGTGATCCCCATCAGGCGCGCCGGAAGGCCTGCGCTCTCTTCAATCGGAACGAAGTTCGAACTGACGATCCTCCCGGTGGTTGTCGTGAACTCGAACTCCGAGAGCTTCCCTGCCAGCGCCTCTTGGAGCAGGTGCCTGATTCGGGGCAGGTCCTCCTCACAGACGACGGAGAGGTAATCGAGACCGACGATCTCGCACTCGTTGACGACGTCCATCATTTCTAGGCCGGCCGGGTTCATGGAGCAGAGGTTGCCCTCGGCGTCGATCTCGTGAATGCAATAAGGCGAGTGCGCGACCAGCGCGGCGTAGCGCTGTCCTTGGGCCAAGAGATTCCGATCTCGTTCGGAGGTGGGATCTGCCGGGGGACCGTCTGCCATGAAGCTAGCCTGCCAGATGCCTTCCCCTGGCGGAAGAGCGACGACGTCAGGGCCGGGCCCCTACTGCTTCTTCAGCTCAGCGATTTCCGCCAACATGGACTCCACCTCACGCAAGGCCTTCTTGACGGTTCGGCACCCTAGCCTTGTATCCAGGCGCGGCCTGGGCCTGGTCATGGATCGCGGGGAGGAGGTGCTCTGCTGGCTGGGTGAGCTAGGCTTGGGGGGTGGCTCCGCTACCTCAAATCCCGGGATATGTCCTCGAGCGATAGATCGGGCGGGGTGGGTCTGGGGTCGTCTATGTGGGCCACGACGAGGCCGGAGAGCGAGTTGCAATCAAACTCCTCCTCCGGCGCCGCAGCGTGAGCACCCTCGTTCATGAGCGGTTTCGCCGGGAGTGCCTGACCCAAGGCGAGCTCGGGCGACAGGCTGGCTTCGTTCCGCTTCTCGACGCGGGGGTTTGCGATCAGGGGCCGCCGCGAGGCGAGCGGTGGGCGTGGTCTGGTGTGGCTCTCGCTGGCGGTCGGCGGGTTGGCTTTAGTCGCCGTCGCAATTGCAGCCCTCACGCTGCGACCGCGCGACCGCCTCGCGTCGGACGTCAGGCGAAGACGCCCTGGCTCGCGTTGACGGACGAGGGGTCGCTCGACCTCTGGAGCCTCGACGCAAAAGGTGCCTCGAGTCAGACTCGAATCGGGAGTCACGACAAGGCCAACCTGATCGCGCTCTCGCCGGACGGGAACTTCGCGGCCAGCGGCGACATTGAGGAAGGGGTCGTCGCGATCTACGACACCCAGGTCGCGGAGGACACGATCGTGCAAACCGTAAGGCTGGACGCCCCGCTTCGGCAACTGCAGTTCACCTCCGATGGCTATCTGCTCGCGCTGAGCGCGGCTCGGCTCATGTGGCTCCGTCCCCGAGCGAAGACGCTCGCCCACTCGATCGCGATCCCGGGCCCGGTGGGGCAAACCAGCGTGACCGATCCCGCCGGGCGATTCGTGGTCGCGCTCGTCGAGGACGGGACCTCGTTGCGGGTGGTCTCGACCGACGGTGGCCCAGGGGGCCGCTAAGTGCTGGGCTCGTCCCCGCCGGGCCGGGCGCCGGAGCCGGCGGCCCGTCGTTCTGGGCCTCTGACTCCGGCGGGAATCCTAGGAGCATCCACTCGAGGATGTCGAGGGACGTCGCCCGCGATCGGGCGCCCCTCGTGCGTCAGCCCTCAGTCGTCGTCGCCGGTGATGTCGACGAAGAGCGAGACCACGGCGGATACGCAACACAGCAGGCCAAGGATCGCGCCGATGTCGGTCCAGAAGTCCAGGGGCCCCTCGTATTTGTGGCTGTCGGCAGGGGACTCCGCGTCGACGTGGACCTGCATGCGCCCGCCCTGCCAGCTCTTGGGGTGGTTTTCCAGGAAGGTCTGACCCTCGTAGGTCTTTCCCTCGAATTCGTACGTGTAGGTCACGTCGTAGATCGTCATATCGACGCCCTTCACCGTCGCGTTCTTGGTCTTGAACTCGGGATCGAGGCGGGCGGTGACCGGAGTCAGGCTCGACTTGAAGTCAACTCTCCAGGCGTCTATCGCCCTGCCCAGTCCGTAGAGGCCGGCGCCGAACACCAGCATGAAGAAGAACATGAGGATGCGCTCCTTGAGCGAATAGGGGGCTTTGGCTTCCGTCTCGTCCGGTTCCATCCAGGTCCTCACTTCCTCCAGATCACTATCTGGCGGGCTGATAGCGTAGACGCTCGCGACTAGGACTCTACTCGGCGGAGAGCCTCAGTCTCGCGAGGGGGGTTCCTTTGCGACCTCGGCTACGCGCGCTGGGCTCCAGGGCTCGCGCGCCAAGAAGACCTCGGCCAGATCGCCGGAGAAGGGCCACCACTCGCCGTCAAGGAACCCGCTCCCGAGTTGCGCGAAGGCGGGGTCGTCGCGCTCAAGGCCGCACTCTCCCAAGGGCGCTCCGTCGAGGTAGACCCGCAGATCGGCTCGCCCGAAGCTCAGCGCCAGATGGTGCCAGGCGCCGTCGTTGTGGCCTGGCGAACTCGAGACCACTGCGTCGCCGCCGGCAACCCTTAATCGGCCCTCGGCGTCTAGGGACACCAACAGCCCGCTCGCAAGCGGCGTCTGGCTCAGAGGCGCTGACTGGCGAGCCAGGAGGACTCCGGCCTGCTGGCCGCGGAACCAAGCGCTGAGGGTCAGGGATTCGCGCCGGCAGAGGACGAGGTCCGGGAAGGGGCGAGCCGACTCCGTACCGGCGAAGCTGGCCGTGCCAAACAGGAGATACTCGCGCCAGGACTCCGACTTGGTTCGCGGTCCGAGGAGGGCCACCGAGCCGAGCCGCAGGCGCTCAACGAAGTGCTCTTGCGACCCGTCAAAGAGCGGGCCAGCCATGGGGAGACCGTAGGACTCCCATTCCTCGAAGGCCTCCTTGTCGATCAGCAGGCAGGGGCGATCGCTCTCGAGCAGCCGCGTGAGGGTCTCGCTCTGGCGGGCCTCAGAGAGCAGGGAGGAGCAGCTGACGTTCGACCCCGTGGGCGGAGCGATGCCCGTCCAAAAGTGGAAGGAGCCTTGGCCGGGGAGGGAGGTGAACGTCGCGCTGTGGGCGCGCAGGTTCTGGACGATCCAGTGCAGCCGCGCGACCTCGCGATGACGGAACCGGAGCTGGGTCGCGCCGGGGAGGTTGAGCGGCCATCGCTGCTGGCGAAATGCGAGGAGCTCACTCGGCGGCGACCTCAACGCGAAGTGCAGGAACGCGATCAGCGCGAGGGCGGCTCCGACTCGGCTGAGAAGGCGGGCGCGGGCTGAGGCCGTCGGCGACTTGAGCGACCCGAGCACGTCCTGAAGCGAGATCGCTCCGGCGGGCAGCAGGAACACCGATGCCCAGAGCACCTGGGAGCCTGCGACCGGATAGGCCACAAGGGCTTGGAACATCGCGCACAGGACGAGGGCCACCCGCGCTAGGGAGGGGGCGGATCCCTCCCTCCTCGGCGAGGGGATCAGCAAGATCCACGCGAAGGGCAGGGCGGAGAAGAGCATGGCTTTGCCGACATCCCAGGGTGAGAGGAGGCAGAGCGGCAGAATGCAGCCCACGAGCCCGAACGTGAGCCTTAGCACCAAGACCAGCGGCTTGCGGTAGGAGTCGGGTCCCCACAGGAGGCACGCCAACGCCGCCGTGGCCGTCACCAGATACAAGAGCGGGGGAAAGGGCAGGGTGCTGGGCGACGCGATCTTGCTGGAGAAGGCTATCGGCTCAACGATCACGGCCTTCCAGATCGCGACCGGACTCGAACCACTCAGGCAGGTGATCGCCAGGATCACAAGGCACCCAGCGACGAAGGCGATCAGTGCCCAGAGCACGCTCCGCTCTTCGACGCGCTCAGGCGCTGGGCTCCGCTTGAGCGCAAGGAGCGCTAGCGCCGTACTCCAGCTGACCAGGAGAGCGTGAGAGAAGAACCATCCATCCCCGAGGCGGTTGCGCATCAGGATCCACGGCAAGAGCACCCCGGCCAGCGCGACTCCCCAGCCGATCCGCTCCCAAACCGATCGGCGCGGCAAAAAGTGGATCAGTGTCAACACGAGACCAAAGCCGAGGAGGCCCCCCAAGTTGATCTTCGTCAGCACGAGCGTCGAGAGCAGGAGGCCGATCCCAACCGGGACAGCGCGCGGGAAGCGCTTGAGGGGCACGCAACACAACAGGAGCGCCGCGCACCCCAGGACGAGGCCCAGCTCCTGAGGGTGGCCTGGCCCGCTGTTGAGTCCCTCCCCGAGCAGGAAGGTGTTCATAGCAGCGACGATGGCAAGCAAGTGCGACTTGGTTCGGGCAAACACGAAGAGCCCGATCAGCCCGAATGCGAGCATTCGATACCCCAGGGTCAAGGCGCGGTTGTTGTCGTGAGTGACCTTCTGGCCGGTCAGGCCGTAGTAGGCCCCCTTGCTGAGATACGAGGCGGGGCCGTAGTTGGAGTAGATCTCCTCGTAGAGGGCACCCTTCCCTTCGACGAACTGCGCGACGGAGATCATCACGTAGCCTTCGTCGTCGTAGGTGCGGAAGTCCGAGTAGATCCCGACGTAGCCTTCAAGGGCGCAAGGGACGGCGACCACCGCGAGCAGAACGAAGAATCCCAGCCAGGCCGCCAGAGGGCGCTTCTTGGGAGGAGCGGCGCTAGTCGCCGTCACGTCCTCGGGCTCGGGCTGGGGGTCCATTAGGCGTCCTGCGATCGGGGGCGCATTGTGTCGGCAACCCTGCTCGCCATCCACTCGCGCGGCCTCGTTCGTCAATTCGGCCCGCCAACTGATGGATCAACGGAGGACGCCCACTAGCTAGGTCTCTCCGAGGGTTCCAATCCGCTGTCCAAGGACGCAGGCCGTCCCGGGCGGCTGGAACTCGAGTTCGACGAGTCCTGGGGTCGCGACGAGGACGACCGTCGACCCGAAACAGAACTCGCCGACCTCATCTCCCTTGGCGAGCTCCACCGGCGGGTCGTGTCGTTCTTCGCGGGTTCCGTTGCGGACGTTGGTCGTGAGGTCGCTGTAGGTCAAATGGACCTTGCCCACGACGGTCGCCCCGACGGGAATGTAGGCCAACTTTCCCTCGCCGACCTCGAACGTCGAGACGATGCGTTCGTTCTGCGCAAAGAGTCCGTCCACGCCGTAGACGCCGACCGTGTTGACAGGCCACAAGGTTCCTGGGAGGTAGCGGGAGTGCGTCACGCGGACGTCGCAAGGGCTGTGGAACCGGTGATAGTCCTTGGGTGAGAGATAGAGCGTCGCGAAGTGCCCGCCCTCGTAGGCCTGGGCCTCCTCCTCGTTGCCTAGAAGCTCTGCCAGGCTGTAGGGGCGCCCCTTGACCTGCAGGAGCTGCCCCTTCTCTATGGTCCCAGACGCCCCCCAGGCGCCGTCGCAGGGAGACACGAAGGCGTCGCCAACCGGGTCTATGGGCCGAGCACCTTCCTTGAGTTGACGGACGAAGAACTCCTGCATCGAGCGGAAAAAAGTCAGCGGCTCGCGGACCTCCTCCATGTTGACGCCCCAAGTCCAGGCGTAGCAGCGCAGCTGCAGGCGCAGCAGGGGCCCTGGCCAGCGAATGCTCGCGAACCAACCGCCGATCTTCGAAACCAGGTTCTTGGGCAAGAGCCAGAGGAACCACAGGAGGGCCCGTCGGGACGGTCCGAGTCGCATCACATCCCCAGTCGCAGGCGCCCAGCATAGTCGGCGACGCTCGGATTCCGCAGTCGGGGGGGTGGCTGATTGCGGCAGCCTAAACGGGAACCAAGGGTGGCGATCGGGCCTCTGGAGATTCTCGGAGGTGGGCGGGAGGCACGCTCGGGCGCAGCTTGTGGGACCCACTGGCGTCAGCATGATCGGCGCTCCTCCCGACCTACTTGGTCTGCCAGTTCAGACTGCGGTCGATCACGATCTCGGAGTCCGTCTTGTCCTCCTTGGAGGTGGGCGCCGCCCCATGCGAGTAGTGACGCTGGATCTTGAGCTTCCCTGCGAGCGAGAGCTGAAGCGCGCCTCGCTCCAAAGTAAGGGTTGCCTGGGCCTCAAGGCTTGTTGTGGCGTCGAGGTTCCACCCGGGGTTCTGTTGCTCAACTGGCGCGGCGAAGGTCAACTTGAGGGTCAGGCCGACGACGGCCTTCCCCCCATGAGCAGCCTCCTTGAGTTCTGCTTCAAGCGTCCCCTTCGTGATCTTGAGGTGCGCGATTCGCCCCCAGGCCTGAGCTCCCAGGAGCGCAGGGGCCGCCTCGCCTAGGGGCGCACTCCAGGTCGTGCCGACGGTGACCTTCTCCTTGGGCAGGAGAGCCTGGAGTGAGTGGGCAAGAGGCCAGGTCAGGGCGGAGTGGACCGTGGCTATGGCCCCACCGACCGACGCCAAGACCTTCCCACCGCGATCGCGGTCGAGGGTGATCTGCTTTCCCTCCGAAGGGAGCGTCTGCTCAACGAGGCGCTCGGCTTTCCTGATAGCGCCAGGAGGTGGCAGCATTCGCACCCTCGAGCGGGGAGCGAGGCGACGGGCCTTGAGGACTGAAACGCCCTCAGCAGTGCGAACGAAGTCGAACGCAAGGCGCCGTTTGGTGGTCGTCGAGTAGACACGCCCAGGCCGAGCGGCGAATACGGTCTCGACGTGTTCCTCGAGCGCCGCCCGCTCGCTGACATGCGTCGCGCGGCTGGGCAGCTCGAGCTTGACCGAAGGTGGAGAGGCCCAGGCTTGGCTCGCACTCGCCAGTAGGCAGGCGTAGCTGAGCACGACGCACATGACTGCAGTCTTCATGAATCCTCGGTGGGTCTTGGAGAGCTCAGGATAGGAGACTGGGCGCAGGGGGGTCGACTTTGCGACTACGAACGGTGCGGCGAAGGTCTCACCGGCTTGCGAGTTCCTCGGCCGATGGCCTGAACGGTTGACCCTTCGTGCGCGCCTTTCGATACTCGCGCCATGAACCCACCCGACGACGAGGCCCTCCTCCGCCAGCGACGACACGCCCTCCGCGCGAGTTCCCTGCACCTTCACGGGCATGGGCCTGAGAGCCAGGCTGCGGAGCTTGAGCGGGTCGTGGCCCACGTGAGAGAGCACGATCTGGAGAGGGATCACTACGGGACGGGTGCCGTGATCGAGGACTTCGAGGCGGAGGTCGCGACCTTGTTGGGCATGGAGTCAGCCAGCTTCATGCCCAGTGGGTGCATGGCCCAGCCGATTGCGTTGAGGATTTGGGCCGAACGGGCAGAGAATTTCAACACCGCGTTCCACGCGACTTCGCACCTGGAGTTGCACGAGAACCATGGGTACCGGGAGCTGCACGGGCTGCAATCGCACCTCCTCGGCGACCCGGGGCGTCCGACCCTGGCTGCTGACCTCGACGGTCTGCCGGAGCTCTCGAGCCTGCTCGTCGAGTTGCCCGCGCGCGAGATCGGCGGTCAACTCCCAAGCTGGGAGCAGCTGCTCGAACTGGTCGAGGCAGCACGGAGGCGCGGGACTCGAGTGCACCTCGACGGCGCTCGGTTGTGGGAGGCGCAGGCCGCCTATGGGCGTCCCTTCCCCGAGCTGTGCGCGCTCTTCGACTCGGTCTACGTGTCCTTCTACAAGGGGATCGGGGCGCTCCCTGGGGCCATGCTCCTCGGCCCAGCGGACTTCATTCAGGAGGCCAACCTTTGGCGTCGGCGCCAGGGCGGGACGCTGTATTCGGTGCTCCCCAATGTCGTCTCGGCCCAGATGCGCCTCGCCGCGCAGATCGAGCGAATGCCTCGCTTCCACGAGCGCGCGCTTGAGGTTGCGACCCAGTGGAGCGGCCTGTCCGGAGTGAGCGTCCTTCCCAACCCGCCTCAGGTGAACATGTTCCACCTGCTGTTTGCAGGCCAGGCCGAGACGCTCGAGCTCGCCCGCGACGCGATCGCCGAGGAGCACGGGGTGTGGCTGTTTGGGGGGCTCAAGACCTCCGACGAGGGGGCTCGCACCGAGATCGCGATCGGGAACGCGTCACTCGAGATCTCGCACGACCAACTCGGCCAGGCGCTGCTTCATTTCGGCGAGCTCCTCGGGGCGTCCTGAGCTAGAAAGCCGTCGAGGAGTCCGGGGGCTCTCCAGCCTGTGGGGAGACTCGAACTCCGGCGCTCACCATTTGACGAGGAGCCTCCCCAGCCAGGTCGCCAACGCGCGCTCTCCAGCCCGGGGATTGCCCACCCGCGCCGGAGAGGCCACAGTCCGACGTCCCCCTTGTCCAGGCGTTATCGTGCTGGGAGTCTCGGAACACGGAGAAACTTTATGACGCGCATCTTGAGCCTCGCGCTCCTTTGCCTGGTCCTGCCTTCGCCGGCGGCCGCGCAGGAATCGACCCCCCAGGCTCCCCCCCGAGCGAAGCTCGGCAAACCCGCCCCCGACTTCAGCCTGACCGATCTCAATGGCAAGACCCACCGACTGAGCGACTACTCGAAGGCCAAGAAAGTCGTGGTCCTCGAGTGGTTCAACCCCGGCTGCCCGTCTGTGAAGAAGGCTCACAGCAAGGGGATCATGACCGCCATCGCCAAGAAGTACAAGGACAAGGGCGTGGTGTGGCTGGCGATCAACTCTGGCGGCTCAGGCAAGCAAGGGCACGGCGTAGCCGTCAACAAGGCTGGCGCCAAGCGCTGGAGCATCGCCTACCCGATTCTCCCCGACGAGAAAGGGACCGTCGGGCGGATGTACCAGGCCAAGGTCACTCCACACCTCTACGTCGTGGACGCCACCGGGAAGCTCGTCTACAAGGGCGCGGTCGACAACCGTCGGGAGCCGAACACGCCCGAGTACGTCGGCTACGTTGAGCAGGCCGTGATCGCCGCCCTAAAGGGAAAGCCAGTCGCGACGCCCAAGACCCGCGCCTATGGCTGAAGCGTCAAGTACGGGGCCCCGGTCAGGGAGCCCGCCCAGGTCAAGCCCAAGGTCGTTCTTAGCGACGAGAAGCGCGAAGAGCTGCTCGAGAAGATGAGGGAGCGCCGGCGCAAGTCGCTCGAGAAGGCGAAGGCCGAGGAGAAGAAGTAGAGGAGGAAGGGCTGCGCCTTTATGAGGGGGAGCCTGGGTGACGTTGGGCTTCGACCGGGACCCGTGCTCGGCTTGGCATCCAGGAAGGCTCTTGGAGGACTCCGGGGTGTCCGTTCAATCGGAGTCCTCAGCTAGTCCGTCCGACTGGCGGGACCCGTCCGAGGGCTATGCAGCTCAGACGGGCCAACGCCTTAGACCTCGAGCGACACCCTCTGGCCAACGGCCTACGGCTTGCGACTCCGATCGCCAAGGTCTGGTCGACGCGGTTGGCGAAGAACGTCTCGCACGTTCGCGCGCCGGTCACTTGCCCTTGTCCGACTCCAAGAACTTCACGACCTTCGCGACTCCCTCTTGGTTGAATGTGGACAGATCCACAATCCGTTTGATCTCACGAGGGAGGTCTTGAGTCCTGAGCGCTCTGGTCAAGGCCCGCCACTGGCGTTGCGCGCCCGGAAAGCTGCCAACTCCTCGCATACGGAAAGCGATCTCCCCAACCGAGAGCGCGAGCCACGTGAGTCGCGCCCGGTCGAGCAGCCTCACCCGAGGCCCGACGAGCCTTCTCGCGACGACCTCGAGCACCGCGTCGGTCAGAGGCTTCTCCTCCCGGGCGACCCAGCTCACCTCCAGGAGTCGACTCGTCTCGCCGACGCTGATATCCAGGGCCGCAACCAAATGCGCCTTCAGTTGGCTGCGCAGGTCCCCTCGCTCGGTCTCGGTCAGCCCCAGGCCGAGGTCAGTTAGCGTGAGGTAGAGGGCCCACGCGAAATCAGCGCGCCAAGGCTCAGGGTGGCCTGCCGCCACGTTGGCGAACTCCCTGAAGTAGCCCACCGCAGCCATGGGATCCCCGCCAGCGAGGCTGGAGCGTGCAAGGGCGAGCTTCAGCAGCACGCGGAGATCCTCATAGGTCTTGTAGAAGAGGACTTGCTGGCAGGCCTGATCCTCGCGACAGGCCCGAATCGCGGCGGGATCCTCCGCGATCGCCTGGATTCGTGGCGCCAAGGCCAAGAGCGCGTCCCGGGCTCGGCGTCCTCGCGCAACGTCCTCTGTGGACTGAGCGAGACCTGCGAAAGTCGGCTCGGCGTTGTAGAGCGACCACAGGGCCCAAAAGGTCCGCAGCGGCTCGGCCTGGCGCCGGCCGAACGCCTCGATTGTCGCCACCGCGCGGGCCCGCGCTCGCCTCGACAGGCGCACCCCGCGGACGGCGTAACTCCCGACAACGCGAAGATCGTCGGGTCGAAGCGCGAGATACTGTTCGGTCAATTGCGCAATCCGCGCGGCGTGGGGCGTGCCGCCCAATACGGACCTTGAACTGGCCACTCGCCGGGTCACCCTCAAGAGCGCGTCCTCCTCCGAGAGCGCCAGGTATCTCGCTACGACTACGAAGGGCTCTAGCTCCCTCGCGAGTTCGAGCTGCAAGCCGCGATTGCGGGGGATCTCGGCATCCAAAAGCCAGAATTCCTCTCGAACTCTATGCACAGAAAAGCCCGACACCCGGGCTCGGGCCAGACCCCGGTTTGCATAGCTCTCCAGGACAACCCGCAGCGCGGTCGGGATCGCCACCCCTTCGCGAAAGAGATCCGCCAGCCCAGCCACGCTTCGAGCTCGAAAGAAGCGCTGCCACTTGGGGAGCGCGGCCCAGAGCTGGCGTTCCTGGGGGAGCGATCGTCCGAGGGCGCTGAGGTCCTGTTCCCCGAGGCTTCCCTCCCGCGCGCAGAGGCTCGCCGCGCGGCGAGTCAACTCGCGCCAGGGAGCGCCCTCAAGAAGTGCCTCGGCCTGGAGGAAGCGCCGCAACGCTTGCCGGCTCTTCCCCTCCAGGAGCAAGGTCCGGCCGTGAAGCAGGCGCCAGTCTGAGAAAACTCCGCCTCGCCTCAGCGCTGCCCGGAGCAACCGCCCGGCAGCCTTGAGTTCGACCGCGTTCGTGCTCCAGCGCGCCCGCCGGAGGCCGGTCAAGAACTCGGCTCGACCTCCCTGGCCAGGGTGCTCTCCCAAGATCAGGAGCGCCGCCTCGACCGCGGGCTCGTCGTCCGCGGAGATCGCGACGAGCGCCCGCGCGAAAGCGAGGTCGGGGTCCTTGGGGCCTAGAACCGCCTCCCACTCGGCGAGAGCGTCCGCCAGGGACGCGAAGCTGGGCTCGGCTTGAGGCGATAGGCGCGAGCGGATCTCGGTCTCCGCAGCTTCTCGCGCGGCGCCGCGCGCCTGGTGCTGGTAGACCGCACCTGCGCTGACTAGCGCCAGCAGGACCATGAGAGCGCTAGTGAGGCCCTTGGCCAATGGGAAGGATCTCGCCGAGCGGGCGGGCTCGACACCCTCCCGAAGGGCGACCAACGCAACCCCCAAGGCTGCCAGGGAGGGATAGCGAGCCTGGGGGTCCTTCTCCAAGCAGCGCAGCACGATGGCTTCGAACCCGGGCCCGACCTCCGCGAGTTCGCTTGGAGGAACCGGCGCCTGCTCGCGCGTTGCGACCAGGATCTCGACCAGGCTACTCCCCCCGATCGGGGGGAGGCCCGTCGTCGCCGCGTAGAGCAAGGCTCCCATTCCGTAGACGTCGGTCAAGGGGGTCGAGTCCTGGCCCCTCCCGCTCGCTTGCTCGGGCGCCCAGAAACCAGGCGTTCCTTGGAGCACGCCCGTCTTCGAGAGCTGCACTGAGGCCTCAACCGAGAGGTCCTTCGTCAACCCGAAGTCGGTCAGCAGGTAGAGACCCTGCTCGGCGCAGAGCACATTGTCTGGTTTGAGGTCGCGGTGCAGAATCCCCTCGGCGTGTGCCACGCTGAGGGCCTCGCAGAGTTGCAGGCCGAGGCTGGTGGCCTCCTCGCTCGAGAGCGTGCCCCGGCTCCGCAGACGATCCTCGAGGCTCCCCCCGCTGACCCGTGGCATCGCGAACCAAGGGACCTTCCCCTCCGCGCCAACGTCGAGGATCTCGATCAGGCCCGGGTGCCTGAGGGCGCGCAGGGTCTGGATCTCTCGCCGGAATCGGCGTGAGACGGCTTCGCTGACGCCCTCGGCGAGAGTCTTGATCGCGACCTCTGAGCCCTGCGAGTCTCGCGCGGCGTAGACGACGGCCATTCCCCCTGAGCCCAGGACTTCGTAGGCGGTGTATGGACCAAACTGACTCGACACTGGCATGGCTACACAGTCTCCCAGGCCCGTCCAACGCTGGCGACCTCTCGATGGGTGCCCATCTCTTACTGACGGAGTCTGCAAGGGTTTACGACGCGCCAGGGCACCGTCCGGAGCAAATTGGTCATGAGGCAATGAGGCAACGCTGAGGGGCCTGTTCATGGACGACGTAACGCT
>JAESQQ010000179.1 GCA_016765095.1 Planctomycetota bacterium
AAGCCCCCCCCTGGCGAAGTCCGCTCGGAGTTCGAGACCCGCGAACTGCCGAGGCGAAACCCCGCGAAGGCTCCGCCGCCCAGAGAGTCGATTAGCGCGGCGAAGCGTCGTGAGCAACTCCGCAAGGGCAAGGCCCCCGAGCGAATCGCTCAGTATGAGATCCTCGAGAAAGTCGCCGCTGGCGGGATGGGCGTCGTCTACAAGGCGCGCCACCCGGACCTCGACCGCGTGTTCGCTCTCAAGATCTTGACTCCTCGCGGCGACACCCCAACTGAGGCCCTCGCCCGCTTCCAACGTGAAGCCAAGACCGCGAGTCGCCTGAGCCACCCCAACATTGTGGCGGTCCACGACGCGGGAATCGAAGACGACCTGCCCTACCTCGTGATGGACTACGTCGACGGGCCGAACCTAGACGGCCTCCTCAAGGAGGAGGGGATCGGCTTTCGGAAGGCTGCTCAGATCGCCCACTCGATCGCACTTGCCCTCCACCACGCGCACAAGGAGGGAGTCGTCCACCGCGACGTCAAACCCGAGAACATAATCCTCGACCGCAAGTCCGGACAGCCCAAGATCACCGACTTCGGGATCGTGAAGCTCGAAGACGAGGACGAGCAGAGCAAGCTGACCCAGACCGGCTACACCCTCGGCTCGCCTTGCTACATGTCCCCCGAGCAAGCCGCTGGACGGCACTCTGAGGTCGGACCCCAAAGCGACGTCTACTCCCTGGCCGCGACCCTCTACGAAATGCTCTGCGGAGAGCCGCCTTTCGATGGGGACTCGATCCACGAGATCATGACCAAGGTCGTTCGGGTCGAGGCGGTCTCGATCGATCGGAAGAACCCCGCCGTTCCCCGCGACCTCGGGGTGGTCTGCATGAAGGGGCTCGAGAAGGAAGTGAGTCGCCGCTACACGACGGCTCGTGAGTTCGCCGACGACCTTCAGCGCTACCTCGACGAGGAGCCGGTCCGAGCCAAGCCCGTCGGGATCTTGACTCAAAGCCTTCGCGTGATTCGGCGCAACCGATTGGCGACTTTCCTCGTTGGGGTCCTCCTTTTGGCCGTCGTGGGAAGCATGATCACGGTCGCTTACCACGAGCAAGAAGAGCGTCGGATCGCCTTCGAACAGCGCGAAGCCCAGGTCGATCAGGCGGTCAAGCTGATCGCCCTCGCCAACGAAGAGGAGGAGGACCTCCTCGCCAAGCGCCGAGCCTGGTTCGAGGCGCTCCGAGAGCTGGAGTTCGTTCTCCGTCACGCCCCTGATCACGTGCGGGCCTTGAGCCTCAAGCGCGAGCTCGTCCTGACCCTAGGTGATCACCTCCTGGAGAGCGGCGAGGCCTCGTTCGCCGAGTTCGTGTTCATGGCCTATGGCGCGGACATCATTGACGCGGCGGTCATTGAGTCCCGGGTCCGAATGGCCATGCTCGGAGAGTGGGAGGAGCTCGCCGAGGAACAGGAGCGTAAGGGCGACCTCGTCGCCGCCAGCGAGCTCTATCGAAAGGGGCTCCGCGCGCTCCGCGAAGCGGGTCACTCGGGCGATCGCCTTGCCCGACGCATTCGAGCGATCGACCGAGCGATCGCTCGTGCGCGCGTCGCAGACGACGTCGAGGACCTCGTCCGCCTCGCCAAGGGCTCCGCAGTCCGGGGCGACCACGCGGCGGCGGTCGTGGCTTACCGCAAGGCTCTCGCGCTCGTCCCCAACAACCCAGACCTCGAGGCTCGACTCCAGAATCAGCGCCAGAAGGCCCGCGACAGCCTCCGCGAAGCCCTCCTCAAGGTGACCGCAGCACGAGCGCGAACGAACACCGTCGAGTTCACGGGAGACCGGGCCCGAGTCCAGACTCTGATCGAGAAGGGCGACCTCGCCCAGCGGAAGGGCGACCGAGCCGCGAGCGCTGAGGACTTCGCGGGAGCGGCTCGTCATCTGCGTGAGGCCCTCTCGCACCACCAAGCCGGTTACGTGTTGGCGACTGCTCTTCGTGCCGAGGAGGAGGCTGCAGCCCAGGCAAAGGCCGCTGCCCAGCGCAACGCGGCTCGCTTTGCTCCCCGAGAGCTCGGCGCAGCGCGGGAACTCACTTCGCGAGCCAAGGAGGCTTTTCGTCGAGCTGATTACGCCGAGGCGACTCGCCTCTACACCGAGGCTGCCCGTTCCTTCCGCCTCGCGAGCGAGCGTGGCGGAGACAAGCGCAAGGTCGCGAGCTCGCGCGAGCGCGCTCAAGAGCTCCGCCGCAAGTCACTCGCGGCGCTCCCCAAGCGACTCCGAACACTGACCCTTCAGTCGGCCGAGGACGATTTTCGTCGGGCGGAGCGTCACTACGACGACAAGGAGTTCGAGCAAGCCCGAGTCCTCTACGAGGGGGCCGCCCGGACTTATCGGGAGGTCCTGGCCCAGGCTCCGAAGATCCAGGCTGCCCACTCAGCTCAGTCGCAGGCTCGAACGCTCCGCAAGGAGTGCGAGCAGGAGTTCGCGCTCGAGTTCGCGAGCGACGACTTCAGCCGCGGTCGCCAAGCAGAGCTCGAGGCAGACAGCTCCCTCGAGAAGGACCCCAGCGAGTCGATCCAAAAATACAGCGAAGCCGTCTACCGCTACAAGCGGGCCCTGACCAAGTCACGACCCCATGCGGGGCACAAACGGAAGTATCTAGCGCTTCTTCAAGACGCCGTGAACCGCCGCCAGGCCTGCCTAGACGAAGGCGTGGACTGGAAGGAAGACTTCAAGACGGCCGAGGCCTTCGTGGAGAAGGCCCGCGCCTGGACGACCCGCAAGTACTGGAACGGTGCCATGCGGAGCCTGACTAAGGCGGTTCAGCGCTACGAGAACTGCCTCCCCTCGCGCTGACTCCCCACGCTCTGACTCCCACGGGCTGAATCCTTCGGGCCTCGCGAAGGCTGCCTTTCGAGAAAAGAGCTGAACCCAGTGAGAGTTCGGGTCTATCAGGACTCTGGACCGCCGTTGCGAGGCCCAGAGAGCGTGCTGCCAGTGAGTCGAGCCTTTTCCACCGAAGTCGGGACTCCCGCCGACCGAAGAGAACGCAGGCTTTGCCTGGAGACACATGCACTGCACCGGCCCTCGATTCGCTCGGCCCTCGGCTCCCCGAGGATTGAATCGGCCTCCCCCGACCCCGCGCGGCTGCTCGGGCGCCCAGAGCCCCGAGGGCCTGTGAGCCCCACTCCCCCTGCCTCCGGGGACGGTTGCCGACTCCTCTTTGTCGGCAACATGGCCTCCTTTTTCGTCTCCCACAGGCTCCGCCTGGCCCTCAAAGCGCAGGAGGCTGGCTATGACGTCCATGTCGCGACTCCGCCCGGTCCTGGCTTGGAGGAGATCGAGGCGGCGGGCCTCCCTTGCCACACCTTCTCGCTCAGCCGAAGCAGCACCGAGCCTTGGGCGGAGGCGCGGACCCTCGCCGCCCTCGCCGGGGTCTATCGGCGTGTTCGACCCGGCCTCGCCCACCACGTGGCCGTCAAACCCGTGGCCTACGGTGGCCTCGTGGCTCGCGCTCTGCGGGTCCCGGCGGTCGTGCACGCCTTGGCCGGCCTCGGCTACTCGTTTACGTCTCGGAGCATTCGGGCTCGGCTGCTGAGGGCCTCGATTCCTTCGCTCCTGCGCCTGGCCTGCGGTGCTCCAAACGCTCGGGTTTTGGTCCAAAACCCCGACGACCGCGCCTTCTGCCAGCACCGACTGCGGACTCCAGCCAACCAGATCTCACTGATCAAGGGATCCGGTGTCGACCTCGAGCGCTTTCGGCCCACGCCCGAGCCAGCCGGTCCAGTCCGCGTCGTGATGGCGGCCCGCATGCTCTGGGACAAGGGCGTTCACGAGTTCTTGGAGGCAGCTCGCCTCCTCAGCGAGCGCGGACTCAACATCAAGATGACGCTCGTGGGAGGAACCGACCTCGAGAACCCGTCGGGCGTCTCGGTCGAGCGTCTTCGAGCGTGGCAATCCCAAGGCCTCGTCGAGTGGTGGGACCACCGTGACGACATGCCTGCGGTCCTAGAGAGCGCGCATGTGGTCTGCCTGCCCTCCTATCGAGAAGGACTCCCCAAGGTCCTCGTCGAGGCGGCCGCCGCTGGGCGCCCCATCGTGACGACCGACGTGCCCGGCTGCCGCGACGTGGTCTCACGAGGCAACGGCCTCCTGGTCCCCGCTCGCTCGGGTCCGGCCCTCGCAAACGCGATCGCCCAGCTCGCCTCGGACTCCGGGCTGCGCGCGTCCATGGGGGCGCGCGGACGAACGTTGGCTGAAGAGGAGCTCGGCCTCGAGACTGTGATTGAGCAAACCCTGCGCGTCTACGAGTTGGCGCGTCACGGCACCCGCGCGTGAGCCAAGACGAGAGCCTCGGCGGCCCCTTGGGTCCGACCTGGGAGCTGAGCGGGCTCCGCTGGAGGCCGGGTCGCCACGGGGGAACCCTCGTTGGAGCCCAGGGGCTCGAGCTCGTCCCAGGGGTCTCGCGGGGGACCTACCAGCGAACGCTGGACGCCCCCACCCACGCCTTCACTCACCTCGTGGCGAGCCTGGCGCCCGCTCCCTTCCCCGTCGGCGCAGCACTTCGGCTCACGCTCCGAGCAAAGCTGGCCTCCGGCTGGAGCCGCTGGTGCTCCCTGGGGATCGTGGGCGACGGGCGGGGCTTTCCTGCGAGTGAGTCCTCAGCCCCGCTGGCCGGCGAGCCTCACGTCGAGGCCGACCTCTGGACCTCTCCCGAGCCGGTCCGCGAGGCTCAGATTCGAATCGAAGTCGAGGCAGGCGAGCTCGGCGGAAGCCCTCGGCTCCGACGCCTCGCGCTCGAGGCCTGGGATCCAGGCGCCCCCCAGCCAGCGCCATCGGAACCAAACCGCGGGGCCTGGGGAGTGGAGATCGCGATCCCAACTTTCTCTCAGCGAGCTCAGCCAGGGGACCTCGTCGAGCGCGGCTGCTCGCCGACTTCACTCGCCATGGTCCTCTGCGGACTCGGTCGGGAGCACACGGTCCCCGACGTCGCCGAGCGCGTCTTCGACCACGGGGCAGAGATCTATGGAAACTGGTCTCTCAACCTCGCGTTTGCCGGGGAACTCGGTCTCCAAGCGACCGTTCGTCGCGCCACGAGCCTCCGCTTCCTCGAGGACGAGGTTGCCCAGGGGCGGGCGGTGATCGTGAGTCACAAGTTCGGACCCGGCGAGCTCCCTGAGAGTCCGCTTCCAGAGACCCAGGGCCACCTGCTCGTGGTGGTTGGATTCAGCCCGGAGGGAGACGTCGTGGTCCACGACCCCGCCGCGAAGACTGAGATCCGTCGTGTTTATCCACGCCGCCCGTTCGCGACTTCGTGGCTGGAGCGAGCCGCAGGCATTGCGTATCGGATCCTGCCTCTCAACGGGAGCACACGATCATGAGCGGTCACGTGGAGGCTTGTTGCGGACAGAGAGGCTGGTCGACAGTGACCACTCCCGATCGTGTGCTCCCGTTGACTAGATCCTCAGGAACGCGCTG
>JAESQQ010000180.1 GCA_016765095.1 Planctomycetota bacterium
GATTCGTAGGGTGCGGGGTTTACCCCCGCCCGCCTGTCCGGGAGAGACAGAAAGCGCGTTGTGAGCCGTCCAGGAGGGCGTCTTGCGGAGGGGCTCTCCTGCGATTCGTAGGGTGCGGGGTTTACCCCCGCCCGCCTGTCCGGGAGAGACAGACGGCCTCTGAGCTTAGGCTTGTCAACGTCAGGAGCTACACCCCCGCCCGAGCGGCACGGCATGTAGCAAGGGCGAGCCGGGGCAGACTCCGCCCCTACCCGCCCAGCGAAGCCGCCTTGCGAAGCCGCTCCAGGGTCTTGAGCACAGTACGTCCATTCGGGACCTCTCGAAATGGGACCACGGGCCCGCTCAAACCTTTGACGCCCTCGTCGCCAAGACGGAGCGACTGATCGACGGCCAAGATCAAGTTGGGGGCCCCCCGCTCGGCGAGCACTTCCAACCGGCGAGAGACGCCACCGCGTCGCCAGTAGCCGAGGACCTCGAGGGAGGCCTCGAATCCGTCGCTGTGTTGGAAGCGGAAGTCGGGGACGATCAGCTCGCCGCCCAGGTTGAGGAGCGGGACTTCGCGGTCGATCGTCCAGTCGCTGGTCAGCTCACAAAAGCGCCCCGCGAAGGCTTCGATCAAGTCGGGGAGCCAGGCTCCGACGTCTCGGGCGTGAGTCACGAGGCCCTGCTCTGGGGTCAACTCAAAGGTCCGCAGGCGCCGGCCGCGGCCGAGCTCGACCTTGGCCTTCAACCGCCAGTCTTGGCAGAGGAGGAGGGAGGGGAGGAAGCCGGCCATTCGAACCCCATAGCGCGCGGTCCCGCCGAAGATCGAGAGCGGGCCGTCGAGCTTGAGCAGGATCTTGCCGCCCCGCTCGCGGCGGGCCTCTTGAAGCAGCCCCTGGAACCGAACCTGGCGCAAGAGCTGACGAAGGCGCGGGGGGTCGGCCTCCATGACCTCGATCTCCAGCGTCTGGGCCCGCAGCAGACAGGCCTGGGCGAGGGCGAGGTTGTAGCGCTCGACGAGCTGGCGAGGGGTCGGCTCCCAAACTGAGATCACGCGCTCGTTGCGCTTGAGGTCGGCGTAGAGGCCGTCTTCGAGGTCCGCGAGTTTGGGAGCTGCCTCGAGGCCGAGGTCCTCGGGCGAGAGCTCGAGTCGAACGCTCTCCAGCACCGCCGCGCGGTCAAAGACCCCTGCCCCGCGAGCCTGGGCGGCCGCCGCGAACACACGCGCTCGAAAGGCCGCGGCCGGCTCGCTCCCCAGACCGCGAAAGCGAGCCTTGTCCCCCAGCAGCTTGGAGAGGCCGCGCTCCAGCCGCCAGTGCGGGCTGCCGCCGGTCCGAGCCTTAAGGGCGTCGTCGAGCTCGCCCCGCGTCGCGTCGCTGTGAGCCGCGTAGATCCCGATCAAGGCCGCGGCGCGAGCCAAGCCGTCCTCTGCGGCCTCTCCCTCCAGCGCGAGGTAGAGCGGCTCAACACGTCCTCGCCGGACGACGGCGGCGAGAAGATCGCTCGTCAGCACGAGGGCTTTCCCTCGGCGAGGGCCGCGCTCGGCGCGTCCACCACGGGCTCGTTCGCGACAGGCTCGTTCTTGGTCGGGCGATAGGCGACGTGGTCTCGACGGCGCGCGCTCGCGCCGACTTCGCTCGTGTCCTTGGTCACGAGTTCGTAGAGGATCGCGTGCTTCCCCTCCTGGCGTCTCAGGATCCGGCCCAGGCGCTGGACGTGCTCTCGCACGGTGGCGGTCCCTGAGAGCACGACCCCGACCGCGACTTCGGGGAGGTCCACGCCCTCGTTGAGAACGCGAGCGGTGACGAGCACGGGGACTTCGCCCGAGCGGAGGCCGGCCAAGATCGCGCGTCGCTCGCGGGGCTTGGTTTGGTGGGTGATCGCGGGGACGAGGAACCGCCGCGAGACGGCGTAGGCAGACGCGTTGTCGTAGGTAAACACGAGCACCCGTTCGCCGGGGTGGCGGGCGAGGATCTCCTCGAGGAGGTCGAGTTTCTTGGGCGTCGCGAGCGAGATCTCGCGCTGGCGTCGCCAGGCGCGCAGAGCCTGGCGTCCCTCTTCGCTCTCGTTGGTTGCGGCCAGAAAGCGCGCCCACCCGTGCGATCCGCCCAGACGGATCCCGCGCGAGCTGACGAACTGGCGGTAGCGACCGTTGGCCTCGAGGTAGTCGGCTCGCTCCGATTCGCTCAGCTCGACTTGGTAGTGGATCGTCTCGTAGTCGGCGAGGTATTGACCCGCGAGGTCGGTGATCGCGCGCGAGAACACGATCGGCCCCAAGGCCTGCTCCAAGACGTCGAGTCGCTCCCCTTCAGGAGGGGTGGCCGTCAAACCGAGCCGAAAGGGCGCCAAGGCCATTCGGGCGATTTGAACGTAGCTCGGTCCGGGGAGGTGGTGCGCCTCGTCGCAGATCAGGAGCCCAAACTTGTTGCCGAGGCGGTCGAGGTGGAGGTAGGCCGAGTCGTAGGTGATCACGGTCAGCGGCCGGACCTCGAACGCGCCCCCGCCGATCGCGCCGATCAGTTCCTCGCCAAAGCGCTCAGCGAGTCCGTCGAACCACTGGTTGAGGAGGTCGATCGTCGGCACAACAATCAGCGCGCTCCTCGCGCAGCGCTCGATCGCGAGGTGGGCGACGAGGGTTTTCCCCGAGCCCGTCGGGAGCGCCACGACCCCCCGCCGGTGGTTCTTGACCCAGGCCTCGATCGCGCCTGCTTGGTAGTCCCTCGGCTGCGGCCCGCCCTCCACGAGTTCGAGCTCCTCATACCCCCGCGCCCGGTCGTCAAAAGGAAGCTCCGCGGCCACCAGAAAGCGGATCACGAGGTGATAGGAGCTGGCGGGCAGCCGCCAGGCCTCGATCCGCGGGTCGTAGTGGGCGGGGAGCTGTGCTGCGACTTCGGCCGGCGCGCCCTCGAGGACCAAGGTCCCGCCCGTAAAGCTCAGGCGAGCGAGCTGAGTCACGCCTGGCGAGATCGCAGATTCCACTCGCCGACCTTAGCCAGGACGGCTGACAGGGTCTTGGCTTGCCTCGGGCTCGCGGCTGATCCGACTGGCCGAGCGCCGGGTGACCCCGGCGCTCATGAAGGTCGTTCAGGAAGGGACTGCCGCTGAGCAAGAAGCTGCTCTCCTTGCCCTTGGCCAACTCGGTGCGAACGCCCGGAAGGCTGTCACTGATCTTGAGGCAGCACGAGATGGGCACCCTGAACTAGCAACAGCAATAGACCAGGCGTTGGCTGCGATCCGAGGTGATAGCCCCTCACCGGGGATCTACTCGACGCCTCTCGGCAGAGGAATGGGCTGGTGAGCCAGCGCATTCGTTTCGTGACCCAAGTCGCGTGGGCAAAACTTGCCCACTTAGCCCCACGGCTGAAACGCGTTTGGGAGTCAGCGCGCGACCGTGCGTTCCGTTTGCAACCCACCCTGGGACGGCTTCTGGTTCCCCTCGACCGGGAGGTGCGCCCAACCGCGCTCACTCCTGCTCGCCGCCCTTGGCGGTCTTTGGCTCACTCGATCGCTCCTCGACCAAGCCCCCTCGCTCAGGGGAGCCCCCGACGATCTGAGCCCGAGTCGAGCCGCGCTTGGTCCAAAGGTAGACGCCGAGCGGACCAAGCAGGAGCGCGCCCAACAAGCCGAGGCGCATGACCCAGACCTGCCAGAGGAGTGCGGGTTGGGTCACGTCGAGGGCGCGGACGATACCGCCGGGGAGCCGCTCCAGGCGGCGAAACCGAGGCCACTCCGCGTGGTGCCACCGACCAACGAGGGGGAACTCGTGCTCCCAAGCAGGGACTCCGCCAAAGTGGGTGATTCGATCGTCGACTCTAAGCCCAGCCAAATCGGCTGCGGAGCCGGGGGCGACTTTGATCACCGCAGGAGCTTTTTGGTCGTAGTCCCAACGCCATGCGAACCCCTGCCCTTTCGCTTCCCACTGCGTCGGCTGGAGGCCCTTATGGCGACAACACGAAGCCACGCTGGCCTCCCCCACCAGGTGGCGCCAACCTGCCTCGCCCTGCCGGCTCAGATTCCAAGCCAGCAGGAGCAAGATCGCTCCGCTCAGGACGACCAGCCCCCGCCCCAGCCCGCGATGGGGCCGATCGTTCCAGCCCCGGGCGGTGGGCGGTGGAGCCACGCACCCCAGGACCGTGCAGCCACCCTCGTTGAAGCAGAGGGTGTGGTGAGGGGTCATGCAACTTGGGCAGTAGGCGATCGCCTGTCCCTCCAGTCCGGCGTGGCAATAAGGGCAACGGAGGGAATCCATGCCGGCACCCTAGCGAGCAGGTTCGAGTTTGGAAGGTCGTTGGCCGGATCTCGAACCGCTGCGGCGGCTACCGCTAGTTGGGGCGCAAATGCAGTCGCACAGGTCATGGCAGCCTGACCCCCTACGGCACACGGAATGGCGCAGGCTAGGAGGAGTTTGACCATGAGAACGGGCGCTGAAACGAGGCGTTGGCTTGTCAATCCTGACCCCAAGGCCGGAGGCCACCTCGTCTTCCTCGGCTCCGCTCTCGCGGAGGGCCCACTCGCGCGGCTTCTCGTCACGCGGTTCTCCCGGCCGCTCTAAGTGGGGAGGGCCCTGAGGGAGCTGTGAGTGCCTCGTAGGTCACGCTGGAATCTTCGGCGCCCGGATCGGTGCTGTCGAGGAATCGCTACCGCCGCCTCAGCGCGTTCGCTGACTTCTGAGCGGCGCGCTGGGCGTCGGTCAGTTCGATCGCCTCCCAGGAGCCGTCCGGGCGCTGCACTGCTGCCCACTCCCAGAATCTGCGACGCCGACGGCATGCCGGTGCGTTCCGTTTGCAACCCCCCTGGGACGGCTTCTGGTTCCCATTCGACCGTGCTCTGGGACGGGTTCGGTTCCGCCCTGCCCTGAGTCGATTCGACCCGTCCCTACGGCTCGGTGGGTCAAACAGACCCGCCTGGGCCGGCGTCTGGTTGCACAGCTGGCCTGTAGCTGGTGTTTAGCATTGGCTGGCCCATTGCGTGCCGACAGCCGGGAGGACTCGGGGAATGATCGTCGGGCGGAGCATCTGGATCAGCGGGAAGGTTGTGGAAGCACCCCTGCACCACGGCGGTGTGATCCGGATCGGGCGTGACGGCGCCAACGACATCGTGCTCTCGGGCGGTGGCGTCTCCCGATTCCACGCCCGGATCAGCTGGTTCGGAGAAGAGCCGCTGCTCACTGATCTCCACAGCTACAACGGCACTCGCGTCAACGGAATGTCTGTAAGCAAGGCATGCCTGAGCCTGGGAGCGAAGATTGCCGTCGGCGGCCACTCGCTCAGGGTCAGCCACGAGAAGCGCCCTCCGTGCCTCCTCGCGAACCCCGACGACCGAGTAACCCTCTTCAGCGACTCCGGATCGACCTTCCAAGGAGATCTTGGCCAACTCCGCCTCCACGACCTCCTGGCTCAGCTGGAGCAAGACCGACGCACGGGATCGCTCAGGATCAACACCCGAGAGAGCACCCTTCATGAAGCGACCCAAGAGGAATTGCCGCGCACACAATGCCTTCACGCTGATCGAGTTAATGGTCGTGATCGCGATCATTGCGATCGTGGCGGCGATCGCGGTTCCCAACGTTGACGCCACGAACCCGGTCGTCTTCCTGCCCAACGGCACCTCAACCGACCCTTGCGATGCGATCGGGTGGGAAAGGGGGGGTGTTCGTGGTTGAAGAACTCCAGACCTATCTCCTCAGGTCCTTCTTTCATGACTTCGGGGCCACTCCCCACCAGGAGTTGGCCACGAAGTTCCCTGGCGCTTTCCTCATGACGAGCTTCCGCAAGACGCCCCCCCTGATCTCCCACCTCCGCCGGAAGGAAGACTTCACGTTGCTCGTCGGCAGCGACGACGACGCTGACCTCGAGTTCATGATGGACCCAACGCTCGAGCCCGAGCACTGCCGAATCGTGTGGCACACGGGCTTTCGCGGCTGGACGGTCGAAGACCTCGGCACCTCGTTTGGGACCGCGGTCCAAGGTGAACGACTCGAGAGCTCACGCCCGGTCCTGTTGACGGACAAGGACGTGATCAAGGTCGGCGGGGGCCTCCTGCAGCTGCAGTTCTATGCCGCAGAGACCCTCTTTGGCCGCATGACGCAGGCCGGCGTTACGCGGACCGTTACCCGACTGCTGGCGCGCAAGGCGAGAGAGAAGCAGGCCGAGGGGTCGAAAGAGGAGCAGGCCGAGGGGTAACCCGCGTCATGGTCACAGTGCCGGGTCAGGCATTCATGTCGCGGGCCTCATGAGCTTGCGCCGAAGCGTCTTGCGTGTAATCCCCAACACGCGGGCCGCCGCGGACTTATTCCCGCCCGCCTCCTCGAGCACCCGACCAATGTGCCACTCCTCGACCTGGGCCAAGGTGAGACTCGGTGATGGGCCCCCCGCCGGTGAGGAGACGAGGGCCGCCCCACCTCGAATCTTGGGGGAGAGGTCGTCGAGAATCACATTGTCGTGCTCAGTGAGCAGCACGGCGCGCTGGATGCAGTTCCGCAGCTCGCGGACGTTCCCCGGCCAGGAATAATCGAGCAGTCGGGCAGCGACCGGGCTTGAGAGTCCTCTGACTCGCTTGTCCAACTCTGCGGCGAAGTGTTCCACGTAGTGCTGGGCCAAGAGCAGGACGTCGTTACCGCGCTCGCGAAGGGGCGGAAGCTCTATGTGAATGACGTTGAGTCTGTAGAGCAAGTCCTCGCGGAACCGACCCTCCTCCACCGCGAGCTCGAGGTCCTGGTTGCTAGCCGCCACGATTCGCAAGTCGACCTCGACTTCCTGGTCGCTGCCGACGGGCCGCACACACCCCTCCTCCAGGAGGCTAAGCAACTTGGCTTGCAGCTCTGCGGGCATGTCCCCGATCTCGTCAAGGAACAGCGTCCCCTGGTGGGCGCTCTGCACCAGGCCACCGCGCTCAGTCTTGGCGTCTGTGAACGCTCCGCGGACATGACCAAAGAGCTCGCTCTCGAGGAGGGCCGCTGGGATCGCGGAGCAGTTGACCGAGACGAAAGCGCGCTGGGCGCGGGGGCTGCCGCGATGGAGGGCCCGCGCGAAGACGCCCTTCCCAGTCCCGGTCTCGCCCGTGATCAATACGGAAGCGCGAGAAGGCGCCACTCGCCGCACGAGGTCGCTACAGACGGCGAGCGCGGGGTCCTGCCCCAAGATTCCGTCGAGGGAGCGCGGCTCGTCGACTACCAGTCGCAAGCGCTGGACCTCGGCCCGAAGCCGTCCGTGGCGAACTGCCCGGTTGAGGGTCAACTCCAAGGCGTCGAAGTCGAAGGGTTTGGTCAGGAAGTCATAGGCGCCGGCTCGGATCGCGGCCACGGCTGAGTCGAGGGAGCCATAGGCCGTCATGACCAGGACCGGCAACTCGGGGTGTAGCCCAACGAGCCATGTGCAGAGCGCGATCCCGTCCACGCCCTTCATTCGGAGGTCCGTGAGCACGACGTCGAACCGGTCGCTGGCCAGCAGTTCGGGGACAGAGGACGAATGCAACTCGGTCGTGACGGCGAACCCACGGACGCGCAGCTTCGCTGCCAGAAGGGCGCAACTCTCCGAGTCGTCGTCGACTACAAGCAGGCGCGTAATCTCGGTCACAGGCACCTGGGTCGATTCGACCCGCCCCCTGGGCTGTATAGGTCGAATTGACCCGACTGGGTCACAATATCACAGGTGGCCTGTCACAGGTGGCCTGTCACAGGTCAGGCAGCGCCGAGGATCCGGGCGAGGCTGGAGCGCTTCTTCCGCTTGCGCTTGGCTGCGGCCGAGGCGGAGGGCACGACCTCAGACGAGAACTTGGCCGACTTTGCCCGCCGACGAGCGAGCATTTGGCAGGCGTTCTCAAGCTCCATGGCGCTGTCGGGCCCGACGTCCTGAGCCAGGCAAGGCTCGCTAGTGGAGAGGTCGTCTTGGAGGGCGCGAATCGCCTCGACGCGGGCCAGAGCGGCCTCGATCGCGGCGTAGCTGGGCGGGTTGGCGTCGGCGCTCGGGTTGCTCCGGAGCGCGCTCTCGTCGTCGAGAGGGAGAGTGTGGGTTCCGGCGAAGTCGTTGCTCCGACTGGCCTGCTGCTTGCGCGCTTCGTGGATCTTGGCCTTGGCGCGAATCCTACGGTCGATCTCGAGGCTCACCCAACCTTGCTCGACCAGGCGACTGCCAACTCGAACGCAGCGCCGCTCGCTCTGAAAGAGAGTCTTCTGATACTTGAGGGCGGCCTTGAGGGCGGGCTTGGAGACGCCTGACTTGCAAGCGATCGTCGCGTAGCGCTGATCGTTGCGGCGCATCACTGTGTAGCGAAGGTGAGAGCGGAGCCGCTCAAGCCGGCGGACGCTGAGGATTCGACGCTCAAGCAGGACCCGCTCGGGCATCACGTCGCGCTCTCGCGCTTCACGAGCGACGAGTTTGACGACGTCGGGCTCCAGATACCCCCGGTCGAGGGCGATCCGGAGCAAATCGCGGCTGAGTTCGTTCACGCTTCTGATTCCACCTGTCGTTGGACACGCTGCACAACGCAAGGGCTGGGCCAGGCAGCCAGCCCTTCTAACAACAGCGCTTACGGCCGCCCCCGGGATGAGTTTGACCCAGGTGAACCGCAAGTGATCCATATACGGGAACACTACGCGCTTCAGAAATGGGACGAATGGGAGCCCAGAAGAGTAGGATCGCGGGGTGCTTCCCCGCTCTCCCCATCTCGTCGTGCTCCTGACCCTCACCTTGGCCGCGACGACGAGCCAAGCGCACAACACCCTCGCCAGCGCACCGCTCCGCGTCACCTTCGGCGAGGGGCGAAAGGGCGGCACCAAAGTGGGGAAGCCGCGCTGGAAGGACGAGCGGCTCCAGTTGACAGGCCGCCAGCCAGGCAAGTTCACCTACGACGAGATCGAGTCTCTCGAGGATCCCTTCCCGCCGACCCCGGCCCACGCCAGGCAGCTCCGCCTCGAATACGCCAAGCGCGTGGCCAAAGGCAAGACCGCCAAGGCCGCGGCCAGCCTCGGGACGTGGGCCTTCCGACGGGGTCTGTTCGCGGAGGCCAAGGCCTCCTTCGAGCGCGCCCTGGAGTTGAATCCGGCTCAGGCTTCCGCCCGAGCCGCCCTCGGCCAGCTCAAAGACGGCGCCGGTTGGCAGGCGACCGCAGACTTGATCCGAGCGGAGCGGGCCGCGCTCGCCCAGCGAGGGCTCAAGACCAAGGCGTTCCTCAAGGAGCTCTGCAAGCTCTCCCGCAAGGCCGCGCGCAACGGCGAACCGGCGCTGGCCCTCGAACTCCTGATCCAAGGGATCCGAACGGACTACAGCCACAAGCAGGCCCGCAAGCAGCTCAAGCCGCTCACCGACCGCTACGTTCACCACGTCGAGCTCAGCTCACCCCTGCGCGGCCGCTGGAAAGCGAGCGAGGACGTGACTCGCCACCACCAGCTCGGCCCGAGCGCGATCTACGCCCTCGACCTAGTCAAAGTCGACGTCTCGGGGGATCACTTCGAGGAGGGCGGCCGGTTCAGACTCAACCGTCACTATGCCTACGGGCAGCCCTTCTACGCCGCCGCTCCGGGGCGAGTCGGCATGGTCCGCGAAGGACACCCCGACCTGCCGATTGGGAAGCTCGGACCGAGCGACACGAGCAACCTCGTCGCGATCGACCACGGCCAGGGTGAGTGGACCTGGTATGTGCACGCCCAACCCAAGAGCATTGTCGTCAAGGAAGGTCAACAGGTGACGCGCGGTCAGTTGCTGGGGAAAGTCGGCAACAGCGGGAAGTCCTCGATCTCGATCCCCCACCTGCACTTCGCCCTCAGCCTCCAAGGCATGGTCTCGGTGCCCTGGCGACTCCGCGACTTCAAGCTGATCGCGCCCGACGGGACCAAGATCCCCGTCACCCAAGCTTGCCCGCGTGAGGGCTGGATCTTCGAAGTCGCAGAGCCCGCCGCCCCAGCACCCGAGAAGTAAGGAGGGCCCAAGGAAGTTATTCCTTGGGCCCGACTAAGGGCTACTCACCGGCCGGTTTGGAAGTCGGACCCGGCCCGAGCCCGCCCTTCCCGCTCGAAGCGAAGCGCTCCTTGAGGATCTTGTTGATCGCCTTGCGAACCTTAAACGCGGGCCCCTTGGCGAGGATCTTGCCCTGTTCGTCGATCAGGACGAGGTAGGGGAGCGAACGGCCCGTCACACCGTACGCCTGCGCTGACGCGCCCGTGGCGTCGAAGACCTTGAGGTAATGGGCGCCGAGGCGCTCAGCCGCCGCCTTCTGCTTCTCCTGGGTGTCCTCGAGCCAGTTGAACTTGCCGAGGCCGAGCCCAACGATCACCAAGCCCTCCTGATCCTTGAACTTCCCGTGGAGGGGAATCAGGTATCTCTTCTGGAGCGCGAGGCAAGGCCGGCACCAGCTCGCCCAGAAGTCGACGAGGACCAGCTTGCCTTTGAGGCTCGCGAGGGTCACCTCGCGACCGTCGTCAAGCGCGCTGCCGCGCCAACCCGGCGCGGGGTCCCCGACCTTTATGAAGTACTCCTTGACCAGGCCTTCGACCGCAGGGGGGAGGTCTTTGATCCCCCGGAGCGCCTGCATACGCTTCTCGAGCGCAGCCAGCTCGCCCTTGCGCCGGGCTTGGTAGGACCACTCCTTGAGCCCGCCCATAAGCTCCGCCGCGAACGCCTTCTCCGCGTTTGCGTCGAGCCAAGGTCCGATCAAGACGTAGGCGGCGTCCCTGGCCACGTCGATCTCTTCCTTCGGCTTGCGCTTGCGCCGGAGCTGGAAGATCTTGCCAATCGCCGCAGCCGAGGGCTGGAACGACTCAAAAGCCTCGAGCCCTCCTCGGAACTTGGCGGAGATCGCGGTCGAGGCCTTGAGCGCCTTGATCGTCTCCGTGCGCGAGCCGCCAAAGGCCAGGTGAGCCCGCATGACCCGCTCCAGGTCCTTGTCCGCGACGGCCCCCACGAAGCGGGCCAAGAAAGCCCCTGAGTAGGCCTTGAGCGCGGCCCTCCGCGACTTCGCCTCGGCCCGCTTGGCGCCCCGCAGCCCGTCGAGCCCCTTCTGGAACTTGCTCAAGGCCGCCTTGGCGTCCTCGGGGAGCTCGACCCCAGCAGGCGTCGGAGCGTCCTGCGCTAAGACTGGGGAGGCGCAGAGCAGCGCTAGGGTCAGGAGTGAAGAGCGCATGGGAGCCTCCAGGCGAGGGCGGATTCTATCCGGAAGACGCTCAGGCAGGCTCCAAGATTGCGTCCTCCCCAGCGAACAAGCTAGCCCTGCCCAGATCCCCCCTGCAGCCCACCCGGCCCGTGGCGCATTGGGCCGTTTCGAGCTAATCTCAGCAGCTTCCCTGAGAGGGGGACCCGAGCCGGAATGCGCAAAGAAGCTCCCCAAAAGAGCGAGCACGGTCTGTTTACGAGCGGAGCCGCTCGTCAAGCGCTAGCCGCGCTTCGGCGGAACCGTTCCGGCGCGCTCCTCGTGACCAGCGGTCACCGCGATGTCCGCCTCGTGGTTGAGGCGCGCCGCGTCAGCATTGAAGCGGTCGGCCTCGAACTCGAAGACGCGGGCGAGGACGCCTGGGAGATCTCGCGCCAGTTCTTGGCCGCGCTTTTCTGGGGATCGTCCACGTATTTCCTGGATCTCGAGGGCAAGCCTATGACCAACGCGCTCGCGATCCGAGCCGAGGCGGTCCCAGACAAGGCGATCGACCTCATAGACGAGGGCTTCCGCGAGCTGACCGACCTCCGCCAGCTGATCCCGGGAGTCGACGTCCTTGTCTCACGCAAGGGACCCCCGCCCCCGAAAGACGCCAAGAGCTGCGCCGCCAGCTTGTACCGCTCCCTGACCGGCAATCCGCGCCACCTCGGCTCAGCAGCCAAAGACGCCGGCCTCGACCCCCTCGACGCCGCCTGGGCTGTCTCGGACCTCCTCGAAGCCGAAGCGGCCCAGATCAAGCGACCCGCTCCGACCATGGCCGTTCGTCGGCTCAAGAGCGCCGAGCCCCTGGTCCGCGAAGGGCTCTCGCCTGGCGTCCGGGCACTCCACCTCGCGCGAGGCTACGCCCGGAGCGAACCGCGCCGGAGCGCCCACTTCCTCAAAGAGGCTGGCTTGGCCTTCCTCGCGAGCGGTCAGGGCGTCGAAGCCCTCGAAATGTTCAAGAAGAGCCACGAGCAGGCTCCCAAAGACCTCGGCGGGCTCGAGGGCATGGTTCGCGCGCTCGAAGTCGTCGGCCAGACCGACGAGGCGCGACAGATTCGCGAGGACCTCGTCGACCTCTACCGAAGCTGGAACCTCCCCAGCCGGACCCTCGAGCACCTCGAGGCCCTCGCCCCGCTCACGATCGAACAAGAGCTCTCCAAGCTCGAGTGCCTCCTGACGAGACGCGACTTCAAGGGCGCGATCGACCAAGCGCGCCGCGTGTTCCCCAAGGTGACCAGCGGCCAACGGGTGACCCTGGCCCGCCAGTTCGGTCAAGCCGGAGCGCCCAAGGCCCTCCAGTCCGAGGCGATCGCGCTCTCAGGGGCTCAGCGGCTGCTCTGGCCGCGCCGAGTCTTGGTCCTGACCTGCTTGGTCTTGTTCACAGGAGTCGGAGCCCTCAGCGCGGAGACCTACGCGCGCATCGAGTTCAAGCGCGCCGCCAGCCAAACTCGACTCGCGCTCAACGATCTTGAGCCTCGCAAGGCTGGCGCCGCCCCGGTCGTAAGCGGCGCCACGCTTCTAGAGCCTTGGGCCCGTCTCCAGGCGATTCAAACCAAGGTCGGTCCTGCGGCCGCCCACCTCCCTCGCCAGTCGGTCCTCGGCTCGCTCCCCGCGCTCTTGACCGAGCTCGAAGCGATCCAGACCGACGCAGCCTTCCTCCAAGACGCCAAGGCTCGCCGAGCCCTCGACTGGAAGACCTACGACTCAGTGCGCCTCGCGAAGGAGGCGCTCCTCGGGCTCAAGGCCGCCGCCAAGAGCGAAGCGCTCAAACGTCGGGCAGACCTCGATTTGGCCGCGATCAAGGCCTACATCGAGGAGGTCGACGCGCGAGTGCGGACTTTCTCCAACAAGTCCCAAGCCGAGACGAAGCTGAGCGCAGGCCAGGAGCTGTTGCGCGACTTCGCCAACGCGGCCTCGAGGTTTGCGGACAAGACGATCAACATCGACATCGACACGAGCCCCGCTAAGCGCACCCAAGCAATCTGGCAACTCAAGGGGGGCAAGCCCAAGACCCTCGAGTCCGAGGGAGGCCCCGGCAAGTTTCAAGCTCGGCTCCCGCTCCGTCGCGGCGCCCGCGGCACGCTCCGCCTGTCCTCCCCAGACTACGTGCCCCGCGTGCTGAAGTTCCAGATCGAGACCCTCGAGGATCCGACGCTCGCCATCGAGTTGATCCGCTGCGTGCCGATCGGAGCCCGAGTCGATCGACTCAAAGTCCGCGAGACGTCGGGCTTGATCGTGCGAGACGAGGCCCTCGACCGGAAGGCCTTCAGCCGATCTCCCCCCCGGATCGCCTCAAGCGCCAAGGCCCTCGCTTCGATCAAGAAGTCGCTCCGGTCCGGCGAGCGCCTAATCGTGCAGCTCGTCCTGCGGACTCGCTCCACAGGTCGACCGCGCGGCTCCATGCCCTATATCTACCTGAGCGGAATCCGAGTCTGGCTCGACGTGCCCAAGACCGGCCGCAAGGGCCGGGGCTACCTGGTCGACCTCAATCAGCACATCTCTCCCGGGCTCCATCGTCGCGTCGAGCGGCGCGCGGGCAAATGGGTCGTGCCCGCGATCAGCGACCTCGAGCGATTCAATGAGCTCCTCCCCGCGATTCGCCACGCCCTCCTCCTCGAGCGCAAGGTGCTCAAGTGAGCCTCGCACCCGGAACCGTCCACTCAGGCTGGAAGATCGTGACACGGGCCAGCAGCGGCCCCGCGCCCCAGTTCAAGGTCGATAAGAGCGGCCAAGCGGGAATCCTCCAGGCGTTCCCCTTCAAGGGAGCCCACGGCACCTCCCACCAGGAACTCGCCGAGCGTCTCCGGACCTGGCAAGAGGTGACTCACCCCGAGCTCGTCCCGACCGAGATCGAGTTCAAGGACCGGGCCGTGGTCGTGATCCGCCCCAACCTCGACGCCCTCCCGAGCGTGCCCCACGACGCTGAAAAGACCTGCCAGGTTCTTCAAATGGCGGCGCGAGCGCTCGTCGAGTTTCACAACCGAGACCTCGCGCACGGTGAGCTGACTCCCGGCTCGATTCGAGTCGACGGCGGGCGTCGTCTCCTCATGCCCCCCGCACTTGCGCCGCCTTCGCCTGCGGTCAGTCGCCTCGGCCTCGAAGCCGACCCGCGCTACGCAGCGCCTGAAGTCCTCGACGGACGTTCGCCGACGCCGAGCTCCGACATGTTCTCGCTCGGCCTGATCCTCTACAGCCTCCTGACGGGCGATTCCCCCACGAGCACGACCGAGCCGGCGGACTCCCTCGCAGCGCGCGGCGCGCTCCCCGCGCCGCCGCTCAAGGAGGGCAGCGCGGCCATGAAGGCCCTCTACGCCAAGCTGACCGCGATTCGGCCCGAGCAGCGCCCCAAGGACGCCGAGGAGCTATTGGCAGACCTCGCGGCGATCCTCAAGAAGGGCAAGTCACCCGCCCTCAACCCCCTCCCAAAGGGAGAGGTCCAGGCGGTCTCGATCGGAGGCCCGCTCCTGCTGGGGGTGCTCCTAGCCTGCCTCCTCGGAGGTCTGACCTACTACATGCAGACCTACCTCAAGTCACCCAGCCCCGTCGCTGAATACGTGTTCCCTCCCGTGGGAAAGACCAGCGAGGCCGGAGCCGAGAAGACGCAGTGAGCGAGGGCGCGGCGCTCGTGCACGACGCACCGCCGCGCCGGGCTGAACACGTCGAGCTCGTCGAGCTCGGCGGGCTCTGGATCCACCGCAGCCTCCCAGCCTTGTTTCAGCAGCGCACAGCAGAGGCCCCCGACGCCCTAAACGGGTTCCACCGGGTCGGGGACGAGTGGCAGGGCGAGTCTGCCGCGAGCTCCCGCGCGCGAGTCGAGCGCCTCGCAGCGGGCTTGATCGCGCTCGGCGTCGAGCCGGGCGAACGAGTCGGCTTGATCTCCGCGACCCGCTGGGAGTGGCCCCTGATCGACCTCGCGATCCTCCACGCCGGCGCGGTCACGGTCGGGATCTACGCGACCCTCGCGGCGGGCGAAGTCAAACACCAGCTCGAACACCCGGGAGTTCGAGTCGTGATCGTCGATCGCGCAGCCCAGCTCGCAAAAATCGAGGGCGTCCGGGACGAGCTCCCCCAGCTCAAGCGAGTCTTGAGCATTGAGCCGCTCGAGGGCTGCCTCGACCTAGACGGCCTCGCGGCGCTCGGCGAGGGCCTCGAGGACGGACCCGCCCAAGTCGCCGCTCGCTGGCAAGCCCTCGGGCCCGGAGACTTGGCCACGATCATTTACACGTCGGGAACCACGGGTCGTCCCAAGGGGGCAATGCTCAGCCACGGGAACCTCTGCTACACGGCGCGAGCCGCGAGCGAGGTCCTGCCTCACAACGCCTGCGACCGGAGCCTGACTTTCCTGCCTCTAGCGCACGCATTGCAGCGCGTCGCGACCTACGGAGGCATCTACTCGCGCGCCCAGGCCTACTACGCAACCAGCGTCGAAGACATGGAGCGCGAGCTGCGCCAAGTCGCACCCTCGATTCAGATCAGCGTCCCGCGGATCTGGGAGAAGCTCCACGCTCGGATCCTGGCCCGAGTCGCCGCAGCGCCGCCCTCGCGGCGCCGAGTCTTCAAGTGGGCGCTCGAGGTGGGTCGCCGGACCTCGCGGGATCGCCTCTCGGGACGCCCGCTCTCCCTCCGAAACCGCCTGGCCTGGGGGCTGGCCCGCGAGGTCGTGATCACGCCACTCAAGCGACGGATCTTCGGAGGATCGATCAAGCTCCTGACCTCGGGCGGAGCTCCAATCGACCCGCAACTCCTCGAGTTCTTCTTCGCTCTCGATCTCCTGATCCTCGAGGGCTGGGGCCTGACCGAAACCGCCGCGCCTGCGACGCTCAACCTCCCTGGCCAATGCCGCTTCGGGACCGTGGGCCGCCCGCTGCGCGGAACCGAGGTTCGCCAGGCTGCCGACGGGGAGCTCCTCGTGCGCGGGCCAGGGGTCTTTCAAGGCTACTTTCGCGACGAGGACGCGACCCAGGCCTCCTTCACGGACGAGGGCTTTTTCCTGACCGGCGACCTCGGCGAGATCGACGCCCAGGGATACGTCAAGATCACCGATCGCAAGAAGGACTTGATCGTGCTCTCGACGGGCAAGAAAGTCGCCCCCCAACGAATCGAGCAAGTCCTCCAGTCGATCCCGCTCGTGGGCAACGCCCTCGTGCACGGAGATCAGCGCAGCTACCTCGTCGCGCTCCTGACCCTCGACCTAGAGGCGGCCCTCCACTGGGCCGTCGCGCGTGGCGTCCTCCCTCCAGGAGCACCCAGCGCGACGGGCGACGAGCGCGACGAGCACCTCAAGTCGATCGTGGCCCACCCTCAGTTCGCGCTGACCCTCGACGAGGCGATCCAAGAGCGCAACCAAGCCCTCTCCCCCTTCGAACAGCTCAAGCGCTGGCGAGTCCTGATCGAGTCTTGGAGCCCGGCTGAGGGGACCCTGACACCGACTCTAAAGGTCCGCCGACGACGTCTAGAGGAGCGCTACCGCGAGGTGCTCCAAGCGCTCTACGCTTAGGGGCGGGCGGGGGTAGAACTCCTGAGGTTGATAAGCCTAATCCCAGAGGCCGTCCGTCTCTCCCGGACAGGCGGGCGGGGGTAAACCCCGCACCCTACAGATCGCAAGAGGGCCCCTCC
>JAESQQ010000181.1 GCA_016765095.1 Planctomycetota bacterium
GCCTCGACCCTGGCTCTGCGAGGAGCCCTGACCCTGGCTGTGCGGGGCGCCTCGACCCTGGCTCTGCGAGGAGCCCTGACCCTGGCTGTGCGGGGCGCCTCGACCTTGGCTGTGCGGGGCGCCTCGACCCTGGCTCTGCGGGGGCCCTGGGGTGGTTGTGGTTGTGGCTTGGGGTTGTCGCCCCGCTGTGCCCCCTCCCCCGCTGGGGGGATGTCCGCCACCGAGGCGCGCTTCGAGCGCCTCGAGGCGCGCGAGGACTTCTCCGAGTGGGCGCAGCTCGCGGGCTCGCGCCAGGCGAACCAAGACGACCTCGAGCAAGACTCTCGGTTCGCGGGCGAGCTTGAGCTTCTGCTCGGCCTCGACGAGGTAGGCCAAGGCGAGGAGGAGGCCTTCGCTGCTTAGCGCTTGGGCGACTTCTACGAGGGAGCTCGGCTCATAGCCGAATTCGTCGAGCAGCGGCGAGTCGGGCCCGCAGGTTTGAACGTAGAGCGCCGCTCGCAAGGCGTCGGTCAGCTCGTCGAGAAAAGTCGTGGTCTGACCCCCTTCGAGGGCGTGGGAGTGGATCTCCGCCAGGAGCAGCGCGGCCTCGCCCCGGCTGATCGCGCCCAACAGCCGCTCAACGCGCTCGGTCGTGAACGCTCCCAACAGCCGCGCGACTCCTTCGATGTCGATCGTCTCGGCCCCGTCGCCGAGGGTCACGACTTGATCGAGCATCTTCTGGGCGTCCCGCATTGAGCCCCGGGCGCGGCGGACGACGAGAGACAAGGCGGGGGGCGTGATCACAACCCCCTCGGCCTCGCAGATCTGTTGAAGTCGAAGCTCGACGTCGGGCCGCGTCGCGCGCCGGAAGTGGAACACCTGGGCTCGACTTCGAATCGTGGTCGGGATCTTGTGAAGCTCGGTCGTCGCGAGCACGAACCGGGCGTGGTCGGGTGCCTCCTCGAAGGCCTTGAGGAGCGCGTCCCAGGCGTGGCTCGTGAGCTGGTGAGCCTCGTCCAAAATATAGACCTTGAAGGGCGAGGACTGGGGCCGGTAGAGCACGTTCTCGCGAATCCGGCGGGCGTCTTCGATCGAGCGGTTGCTGGCTGCGTCGATCTCGATCACGTCCATGGCCTCGCCGGTGTCGATCGAGAGACAGGTCGGGCAGGTCAGGCAGGGGTCACCGTCTGTCTTGTTAGGACAGTTGAGCGACTTGGCGAGGATCCGAGCCATCGAGGTCTTGCCGACGCCGTGCGAGCCGCTAAACAGATAGACCGAGGCCAGTTGTCCAGTGTGGACGGCCCCTCGAAGCGCCGAGGCGATCGCTTCCTGACCGACGACTTCCCCAAAGGTCCGGGGGCGGTATTTGCGGGCGAAGGCTTCATGCGACATGCCGGGGGTCCTCCACGGGCTCGCAACACGCGGGCTCAAGGTCGCCCACTATAGGGTCTCGGTCCCCTCGTCCCCGCACCGCCAGCGGGCTGTTCGGGCGAATGTGGACTCGCTGTGGAGACTTCCAGCGTGGGCAGGGGAGTGACCTCGTGCTGGCAGGCCTGGGATCAAGCAGGCGCCGCCGGCTGGACCCCTCGGTGGATCCCCCGCTGGTCCAAGAGCTCGATGATCCGGGCGGCCTCCTCGGGGGTCGCGAGGAAGCTGTACTCGCCCTGGGAGGAGAACAGTTGGAACAGCTCAGCCTCGCGGGTGTAGCTCTGTAAGTCCTCCCACGGGAGCCACGTCGCGACGACCTTGGTCTCGATCCCGAGTCCCTCGCTGGTGCAGATCACGCGGCCGGGATCGTAGAGGGCGTAGTTGATCGTGATCACGGCGAGGATCAGGCCGACGATCGTCGCGGCGATCACCGTCAGCCCGAAGCTCGACTGCAAGTCGCGCGGAGCGAGGCGCTCGAGACCAAGCCCCGTGGCGACGCAGGGTGAGAAGCAGAGGAGCGTTGCGAGGGCCAGCGTGCCCTGTCGGGCCGGTCCCGGCCGCGGTCCCTCGACCACCAGCAGTTGCTCGCCCGGGAGCTCGGCGACGAGGTAGCCCGCGTCCGTCGGGACGTCCTCCTCAAAGGCCGCGATCATGCTGCCGCCGCCCACGATCGGGTTGTAGGCCCCCAGGCCCGGGAAGGGGCGCATCACGATCGCGTCGTCGTCGTCGTCGTGCTCTTCGTTCCAGGCGCCGTCTTCCTCCGCGAGGCGCTCGTCGAGGTCGTCTTGGATTTCGGCTCGCAGCTCAGCCTCGAACCCGTCCGCGTCAGGCTCCTCGACTCTTCCGCCCACAGGCTCCGGCGCGGAGGCCGAATCGTCGCTCATGCCCCCAATAAGGCCCCGAGCGCCTCACCCTCGCGTCGCACACCGAGGGCTTCGGTCTCGCTTGGATCGGGCGCGGTGCCCGCTGGGAACACCTCGATCGGAGTCTTCTTCTTGTCGCGATTGACGAGCCGCTTGAGGTCACGGAGGAAGCGTGCGTCGGCCTTGCGCTTGTCTTCGATAGCGCCCTTCATGATCTCTTCGGGGTCCCGGTTGATCTGAACGTGGTCCTCGTGACGCTTGAGCACGAGGTCGTCAGCGGTCCCTAAGGTCTTGTCCGGTCCCTTGCTCGAGATTCGCCACGCCACGGGTCGCTCGCCGAGCTTCTCGTAGACGTAGGCCTCTCCCCAGCGATCCTTCGTCACGTCACGCTTCCCGCGCGTCGTGAACAAGCCTTGGACCACCTCGTTGAAGTGACCCTGGTCGCGAGGAGGGCGGGTCCGTTTGCGCTCGATCGCCCAGACGGCGAGGTGCTTGTCGAGGGTCAGGAGTTCGCTCGCCTGCACGCTCTCGCGGGCGCGGCCGAGGAGGTCAGTCGCCAGACCGCCCATTTTGGCGGCTGCTACGACGAGAAACACGCCTATCCCTGCTTTGACCAGCACTCCGCTCATGAGGCCTCCCAAGCACTCTTGCTCGGGCCGCATTGTAGGGGGCGCGCCCCGATCTGGGGCCCCGGCGAGCCGAACCTCAACGAGCCGTGTCCTACCAGGGGAGCGAGAGCCGCGGCCTCGATATACTCGGAAGTCTGAAGTTTGGAGGGTCGAATGGTTGAGGTAGGCGGACGCGTGGGTGGATACACCCTTGAGGCCGAGTTGGGCCGAGGCGTTTTGGGGCGAAGCTTCAAGGCACGCCGCGGGAGCAAGGGCAAGAAGCGCTATGTGCTCAAGGTCCTAGACCGAAGCGACTACGCCTATCTCCTCAACACTCGCTATGGGCAGTCGCGCGTCAACGTCGACGACCTCCCCTCGGTTCGTGGGTTCAAGAAGGCCTGGATCGAGGGCGACTCGGGCTATGTGCTCGTCGGCAAGCATTACGAGCGGACCTTGGCTGACTTGATCGGGAACGGGCCACTCCGCGCCGGCCAAGCCCGCCGCCTGATCCTCGAAGCTGCTCAGGTCCTATCCCAGGTCCACGCGGCTGGGCGCCACCACGGAGGCTTGGCGCCGGGCAACCTCCTGCTCGGGCCGAAGGGAGTCCTCCTCAGCGATTTTGGACTCTGGCTCATGGCCCGGCGCCTGGGTCCCGAGACCCTCGACGCCTATCAGGAGTCGAGGGGCACCACGTATCGGCCGCCCGAGGACCCCACCGGGACCAGCCCTTCCAAGGCCGGCGATGTCTATGCGTTAGGAGCGATCCTCCGCGAGGCCCTCGGGTCGAGTCCGCCGGCGGTCCTCGAGCCAGTCGTCGCCAAGGCCACAGCGGTTGACGTCAAGGATCGCTACGCCAGCGCGAAGGAGTTCGCCCTCGCGCTCGAGGGCGCAGCTTTCGTCGAGCCTTCGCTCGAGCCGAGCGAACCTGTCGAGACCGCAGCCAGCCCTCCCCCGAGCGCAGTCAGCGCGCCAGAGCCCGTGCCCGAAAGCGCGCCCGCGGTCGTCGAAGAGTTCGATCCCCTCGCCAGCGATCCCAGCCTCGCCGCTGTGGCTGACGCCGCTCCTGCGGCCGTCGAGGAGTTCGATCCCCTCGCGAGCGATCCCGATCTCGCCGTCGCCGACGCTGCTTCCGCGCCGCCGCCTCCACCCGCCGCC
>JAESQQ010000182.1 GCA_016765095.1 Planctomycetota bacterium
AGCCACTTCCGCGAGCGCGGCCGCCCTGACGACGAGCAGCACGGCGCCGGTCTTCTCTCGAATCGCGACCCTCGTGCCGGCCGGACCCCTCACGCAGATGTCCTCGGGCTATCTGGTCGGTGGCGGCGATCCGGTCCGGCCACCCCATGTCCTGGAGGCTGACCGCTTCTCGGATCGGCTCCCCGACCAAGTGCCTGCGACGTTGCGAGTCGTGGCCTGGAACGTGGAGTTCGGCCGCTACAGCCAAGCGGTCCTCGACCAGCTGCGCTCGGATCCTGAGCTGGTGGGGGCGGACGTGATCTTCCTGACCGAAGTCCCTCGCCATGACCCCGAATCGAACCCGCCTGGAATCAACCTGGCGCGGGAGGCGGCCCGCCTCCTTCGAATGGACTACGTGATCGCGCCCAGCTGGTATCGAGCGCTGGAGGTGCCCGGTGGCGGAGAGCACTGCACGGCGATTCTCTCGAAGTACCCCCTCGGCAACGTGCGGCACCTCCGCCTGACCCCGGCCTACGACCACTACACCAGGCTTCGTCGAATCGGTGGGCGACACGCCCTCGCCGCAGACCTTCAAATCGGCACGCGTCGGGTCGGCGTCACGGCCGTTCACCTCGCAACTCGTGACTTTGGTCCCGAGCGAGCTCTCCAGGCAGACGAGATCCTCAGCGACGCGAACCTGCCTGGGCGGCCAGCGCTCCAGATCGTGGGTGGCGACTTCAATACGTGGAACTGCAGCCCCTTTCGCTGGGATTGCACCGACCCCCGCACGGCGGAGGCCTGCCTTCGTCGGTTCTTCGACAGCGGCTGGGCTGACGGCACAGCAGGCTTCCGCTCCTTCACGCAGAAGGGGCTGGGGTTCTTCCCCCAACGGCTGGATTGGATCTTCGTCCGCGGGCTCTTGCTCGTACCGGGACGAGCGATTCCGACCTCGGCCGCGGATCACTTGCCGATCTTCTGCGACGTCGCTCTCCCTTAAGCGTGGATCTGGCCTAAGGGTGGATCGGGCCTAGGGGTGGTCCGTCCGGTCCGCGTGAGCTTTACCACCCAACCACGTCGTCTCCCTTTCCGTATTCGTTGATTCCGTTGGGTCCGTTCGACCAATAGTCGATCCCCCCCAGGCTGTGGGGGCGATCCGAGACCGGTCCGCTGATCGGCGCCGGACCCGAGACGTGGGGGGCCGACTCGAATCCAATCCGCAGGATCGGATTGCGAACCAGGTTGTCGCGGACTGCGTTGCGGGTGCCTTTCCAGATTCGACAGTGCCAGGGGTTTCCCCAGGGGTCGAGGAACACCAGCGGCTCTGAGGTCGCCGGTCCGTGCAGCCTCTGAAACTCCGGCAGGGTCGAGCGGGCGAGCTCTTCGTCGTCGAGGGGACGCGTTGCGGTGTATCCGTCGGAGCCCATAGGCGAGGCCTCCAAGACGGCTCGATCGAGGATCAGCCCGACTGTGATCTCGTGTCCGGTCACGTATGGGCTGTTCGGGCCGCCACCCAGGCCGGCCGTCGGCCGATTCATGAGCGCGGCGTAGAGGTAGGGCCCGTGGTCCCGCATGATCAGCTCGGGCGTCGCGCCTTCTTGGGGGCGGGGGGAGACACGGAGGTCGGCCTCATACATTGCGATCGCGGTCTTGAAGATTCCGATCTGGGTCTGGGCTCGCGCAACCTCGGCCTTCTCAATCGCGCTGCGAAGAGCGCCGAGACCGAGCGAGGCGAGGATCGCTATGATCGCGACCACGATCAGCAACTCGAGCAACGTAAACTGGCGACGTCGTAAAAGGTCCGTAGACGACATAAAGGCTCCCGCCGAGCGACGCTCGGTGCTTCGCAGGGCCTAGAGACCCCGCGACTCCGTGAGCGCACAGCCCTAGCCGGGCCGATCCGCAGGGTGGGTTTGGTCGGGAGACCAAACCGCAAAAGGCACCGCGGATGCGGCTTCACGCAGGGAGACGCTCTCTCGGGAGGATCGCGACGCCCCCGCGTCGCTCAACACCAACCCACCCGGCGAAGTAGACGTCGGGGAGGCGTCCTTGTTGCATCGGCTCGAATCGAGGAGCGAGCGACCACACGCAGAGAGGCCGCGATCACCAACGGATCGCGGCCCTCGGAGCTAGCGCGTGGGCATTGCCCCCGCCTACCAGGGGTAGGTCATGCCTCCGCCTCCCCCAGACTTCTTGGGAGCAGGAGCCGCCTTCTTGGTGGGCTTCTTCTTGGTGGGCTTCTTCTTGGTGGGCTTCTTCTTGGTGGGCTTCTTCTTGGTGGCCGCCTTCTTAGGGGCCGCCTTCTTAGGGGCCGCCTTCTTAGGGGCTGCCTTCTTGGTGGGCTTCTTCTTGGTGGGCTTCTTCTTGGTGGCCTTCTTCTTGGTGGCCTTCTTCTTGGCGCTAGGTTTCTTAGTCGCCTTTTTCTTCGTTGCCTTCTTCTTGGCCATGAGAGCTCTCCCCACTCGAGTTCGGAAATCCGCCCGTCCCGGTACGTCGAGGACGGTTGGCACCCAGTTAGACCCATCGGCGGTCTGGTCGAAACGCATGATAGTTTTTGGAGAATCAGACGCTAATTCTCGTGTCGGGTGGTTATACGGGGGACATAACCTCTTTGGCAACAACCGCTTCGTGCGCTCCCGTTTACTAGATCCTCAGGAACGCGCTGGACTCGGGGACAAGCCCTGCTACGTAGCTAAGACCCCTTTCGACACTCAACTCTTCCTAGTAAAGCGGAGCGCGATTCTGAGCGAGGTCGCCTTCATAGCGAATGGGAGTCGTGAGACCACCCTCGTGGGCGACCTCTCAGAATCGTGGCCTCCGGTTTAGTCGGCGCTCCTGAGTTGGTGCTGGATCCGTTCAAGAGGCGGCGCGCTCTGGACCGAAGCGGACCTCACCTCTGCAGTAGGTCACCCGGCGGGTGCCAGCGGGGCTCCGGACGACCGACAGCCAGCAGGGTTCGCGATCCAAATCGGTCACGCCGGGCACGAGCAGGCCTAGCTCGGCCTGGCTCCCGAGCGCGCTCAGGACTTGGCGTCGGATCTCCCGCTCGGCCTGGCCGCGCTCTGCGGGGAGGCCGATCGGGCAGGCGGGCCGCGGCCAGAGGCGGATCTCCTGTTCGATCAGCTCTCCGGTCCGAGCGTTTAACTCCGCGCGGACCTGGCCCCGCCAGGGGCCCTCGCCGACAGACCAGCGCAGGCTCCATATGCGGAGGTCGGTGCGCTTGCAGAGCCGGGCGTAGACCTGGACGGCCTCGCTCGGGAGGTTCAGTCGCCGTCGTCCCTCCTGGATCGCGCGGGGGCGAGTGATCGCAGCGCAGCGGCGTGAACCGCGAGCCCGGAAGGGAAGAAACGCGCCGAGCCGAACCCCACTCTCGGGGTCGAGTTCGACGGCTAAGCGCCCGTCTGGGGCGTGGCGTTCGACCCAGATCCAAGTCCCCTCCTCGTCATGGGCCCAAGTCCCGCAACGCAGCGCTTGCCCTCCGGCCGCGCCGCGGCAGGCGTGGCTCACCGCGCGGAGGAGATCGACCCCCAAGGGCTCAGCGGGGCGGGGCGG
>JAESQQ010000183.1 GCA_016765095.1 Planctomycetota bacterium
CGAGGTCGCCCCAGCCGCCCCCAGCGCAGCGCCCCAGGCTCGCAACCCGACCGTCCTCGCGATGCTCCTCCTCATAAGCTTGGGGCTCTTGGCCTACACCGGCAGCCGCGTCTCCAAGGTCCAAGGCGAGCTCGAGCGGGTTCGGGAGCAGCAGCAGGTCACTCAAGAGCTAAACGACAGCGAGGCCGCCCGCCGACTGAGCACAGCCCGCCTCGAACACGCCCGTGAGCTCTTCGACTTGGGGGAGAGCGAGCGCGCGCTCCGCTTGACCCAGAGCGTGATCGACTCGGCTCCCAACCCCAACGCCGCTCACCTCTCCAAGGCTTTCCGGTTCCGAGCCGTCCTCCGGCGCAAGCTAGAGAAGCCCGGCGCACAAGCCGACGACGCGCGAGCCCAGCAGCTCGAAGCCCAGAAGAAGTAGAAGGCAGCGGGAGTGTCCGCTCTTGGATAGAGTGGCGACTCGTGCCCCGCACACGGCGCGCCCCGCGCCCAGCGCAGATTGGCCCTCATGAGCGATTTGGACGACTGGAAGGCACCCTCGATTGGACTCGTCTTGATCGGAGTCCTCCTCCTCTGCGGAGGGGGGATCAAGCTCTCGACCGCGAACACCGTTCGAAGCAGGCGAAAGCCGCCGGTCCGCAAGCCCTATCGGCCCAAGAAGCGGAAGGTCAAGGTCGCCCCGATGGTCCCTGCGAGGACGACCCGAGGAAGACGCAACACTCGCAGGCCGAGAGGCAACACTCGCAGGCCGATCAACACCAATCGGGTCCCACCTGTGGTCGCGCCCGGGAGAGATACGGGTCCCGGCGCCGACGACCGCAAGACGCTCCGCAGTGACCCCGACGCCAACCTCCGCGCCTTCGCGGCCTCGGCTCTTGGGTCTCTGCGACCCGTTCGAGAGTCGACCCTTACCGTGCTGACAAATGCGCTCAAGGACAAGGACGCCCTCGTGCGCTCATCCGCAGCGGACGCAATCGGAGGCTTCGGGCGCCGTGGCCGACGCGCTCGAAGCGCGCTCTATCGGGCCTCGAGCGACTCCGATCCCGAGGTCAAGCGAGCCGCGCGAGCCGCGCTCCGCAAGCTCCGCTAAACGGAAGTTCGTGATTCTGAGTGGTTGCGCAGCACCGAGACGTTCTCGAGTGGCGACCGAATCACGAATTTCCGTTTCTAGAAGATTGAATCTAGTAAAGCGGAGCACGATTCTGAGCGAGGTCGCCGTCCTAGCGGAGGGGAGTCGTGAGACGACCCCCGTGGGCGACCTCTCAGAATCGTAGCCTCCGGTTTAGGGCCGTGGGAGCGGAATCCGGTCCAAGTCTCTGACCGCCACGACGTCGGGGAAGATCGTGCTCGCCTCCTCTACGAAGGGGCGCGTGCTGCCGTAGCGCTGGCTGAAGTGCGTCAGAACGAGCTTCCCGCGCGCCCCGCCCTCCTTGGCGATCGTGGCGGCCTCTTTGGCCGTGAGGTGCTTGTGATCGCGAGCGAGGTCCTTGTGGCACTCGAGGTAGGTGCTCTCGATCACGGCCATGTCGGCGTCGCGAACGAGCTTGAGCGCGCCGGGACAGGGCCGGGTGTCCATCACGAACGCGAAGGCCGCCCCGCGCTTGGCTGTGGTCACGTCGGCCAGGCTCACGATCCCGTCCTCGGTCTCGACTTGGCCGTCGCGCTGGAGTTTGCCGATCGCAGGGCCCTGGAGCCCCTTCTCCTCGAGGAGGTCCTTCTCGAACCGGTATCCGTCGCGCTCCTTGATTCGGTAGCCATAGGTGTCCACCGAGTGCTTGAGGGGGTGAGCCTCGATAATGAAGGTCTCGTCCTCGGCGACCACGCCACCGGGCCCCTCGATCGGGACCGGGACCAAGTCGACGGTCCGGTGGTAGATCGTGGAGCTGACCAGGCGCCGGTAGAACTTCTCGCCGCTCTTGGGATAAAAAATTTGAACCGGGTGCCGAACGCGGTCCAGCGAGAGGCGCTGGACGATCCCCGCCAGGCCGAGGGCGTGATCCCCGTGGAAGTGGGTCACGAAGATCCGCGAGACCTCAGGGACCGCGACCTCCGCCATGATGAACTGGCGCTGGGTGCCCTCGCCGGGGTCGAACAGGAACCCCTTGCCGTCCCACCGGAGGAGATATCCGTTGTGGTTGCGGTAGCGGGTCGGGACCTGACTGGAGGTCCCAAGGGCGACGAACTCGCGCAGGCTCATGGTGGATCTTTCTATGCGCTGGCGTCCCCGCCCGCCAGCCAGGGCGAGCAAAAGGACCCCAAACGTGGATCGGCGGGGCGTGGGTACGGTTCCTCAGGATTTGCCACAGGGGCACCGATCCCGGTTTCTGGCTAGACTTCCCCCGTGGGCAAATTGGTGCGCATCTGGACGGACGGTTCGTGTCTCGGAAACCCTGGACCAGGGGGCTGGGGTGCCCTGTTGACCTTTGGAGATCACGAACGCGAATTGGCGGGCGGCGAGGACCAAACGACGAACAACAGAATGGAGCTCCAAGCCGCGATCGAGGCCCTTGAGACCCTCAAGCGGCCCTGCGAGATCGAGCTCTGGTCCGACTCGAAGTATGTGATCGAGGGGATCACGAACTGGATCAAAGGCTGGCGCCGGCGGAACTGGAAGAAAGTCAAAAACCGCGACCTCTGGGAGCGCCTAGACGAGGCCCGCGCCCGCCATGATGTCGAGTGGCGCTGGGTGAAGGGCCACTCTGGAGACGAAAACAACGATCGCGTCGACCGATTGGCCGTAGCTCAAGCCGAGCAGCGACGGGACAACTCGTGACCTTCCGCGGCGACGTCCGCTCGATGGCGCTCGACGAGGTGTTTGGATACCTCGCGCAGAACAGCCTGACGGGCCGATTGGCTGTCCAGAGCGGCGGCGACGAAGTCACGGCCCTCCTCTTCTTTCGCGAAGGCGAGCTCTTCTTCCAAGACCAGGCGCGACGCGGGACCTACACCCTCGGCAAGATCCTCCGCCACACCGGCGTCTTCTCGCGCGAGGGACTCCGGGCCTACCTCGGCGACCTCCACAAGCGGGAGGCCGAGCTCGCCGAGCAGGAGGGACCCGGCGTCGCCGAGGCCCGCCGACTTCAGTTCACCGAGGAAGTCCACGACCTCTTCCTCTGGAACGAAGCCAGGTTCGAGTTCCTGCCTGGACCCTGGCCAGCTCGCGTCCAGGCTGACTACGAGAACAAGCGGGGCTACTCGGGCGAGCTGACCTCGCTCCTCATGGACGTCGCCCGGCGAGAGGACGAGCGCCGCCGAATCCGCTCCAGTGTGCCCACCACTCGGATCGTGCTCGAGACGGTTGAAGGCTCGGAGACGGCGGTCATGACCGGGCTCAAGAAGGCGAAGATCGAGGTCCGCCGGACCCCCTTCGACGGGACAAAGTCACTCGAGGACCTCCTAAAGGACTGGGGGATTCCGCACCACGAGGCCCTCGTCGCGACCGCGACCCTCGTCGAGCGCAACCTCGTCCGGCCCATCGAGAGAGAGGCGACCGAGCGCGCGGCCAACAGCGCGATCGCGACCGGTGACTTGAGCCAGGCGGCGATCTACCTCGGTCACTACAACCACCACCGAGATCCTGCCCAAAGCCGATTCGACGTCGAGATAGAGCGCGGCCTGGTCAGCAGCGAAGCCTTCCTCAAGGGCCCCGAGGTCTCGGTCCGGCTCCGTTTGAGTGGCGCCCGGGCCTTCTCGCTCTTGAGCTCCCTCCTCGCCGAGGGGACTTCGTTTGGAATGATCCTCCACGGGCGAGGCGTCGAAAAGCAGGTCTGCGGGCTCCCCGGCGTCGCCTACGTCTATGACGCCCCTCGACGGGAGGATCCCTGCCCGCCGCTGGTCGAATACCTCGTCGAATCGGGGGCGCTCAAGAAGAAGGCCGCCAAGGCCTGGCGAGCCCTCGAGCCGAACGCGCGACCGGACCTGACTCGCGTCCTGAGCCCGGGGCAGATCGTCCCCGCCAAGCAAGCTCGCCTGGTCGACGTCTTGGCCGAGGTCGCTTTCTGGCGCTACGCCGATCTGGAGCTCTCCAACCGGGCGACTCGCAGCCAAGACCTGACGCCCGGCGGCGAAGAGCTCGAGGTTCAACTCGACGAGGGCGCGCGAGAAGAGCTGCTCAAGGGCTTTAGCCGCTGGGCGAGGATCTTTAGCGTGCTCCCGAGCGAGGCCTGCGTCTATCTCCAGGCCGGCGACCTCGACGACGGGGACCCTGCGGCGCGGTTCTTCCAGCGCTTCTCCCTCGACCGGAGCGTGGCCGAGCTCCGCCGCGAGGCCCAAACGACGTCCCTCGAGTTCGCCCGGTTCGTCTCGCGGGGGGTCAAGCGAGGCTACATACGAGCGCCTCGGGTCGAGGAGCTCCGCCAGGCCTTCAAGGAGGCGGAGGAGGCGGGTCGCGAGGTCACCAGTCGCCGCCTGGTTCAAGCCGGCGCGGCCTACTCCTACGCAGGCTTCGCGACCGAGCTCAGGAAGCTCGGCAGCGCCGGGCTCCCCGTCACCGAGGCTGGCCTCGAAGGCGACCTCGACGGAGTCGGACTCGCGGCGGTGCTGCAGTCGCTGCGAAACAACCGTCGCACGGGGACGCTCGTCGTCTGCTCGGGGCGACGCGAAGAGCGGCTCTGCTTCCAGCGAGGCGAGGCGTTCTTCCTCGAGATCGACGACACCGAGGGCGACGCCTTCGTCGACTTTTTCCTCGGAGAAGACGCGGCGGACAGCTTCGGCGACCTCGGCGGCGAGAGCGGAGGCAAGGGCCTGGTCGCCGAGGACGACCTCGATCGAGACGAGCTGGCCGAGCTCAAGAAGCGCTTCCTCGACATTCTGCTCTGGGACGACTCAACCTTCGCCTTCTACCAGAGCACCCTCCCTGAGGAGTTCTTCACCATTGGCGAGGGGGTCACGATCGTCGCGCTGCGGACCCAGCGCTTCCTGCTCCAAGCGATGCAGGTCATGAGCGCCTGGGAAGACGCTGCCGAAGTGTTCGAATCGGGCGCCGCCCAGCTCGAGTTCATTGGCGCAGACGCCAAGCACCGCGCAATCAAGGAGTGCAGCCTCCCCGAGATGCTGACCCTGATCGACGGGCGCCTCTCCTTTGACGCCCTCGTCCGCGCGTCGCGGGTCCCGCGCCTCGAGGCGGGCCAGCTGATCGCTGAGCTCGTTCGAGCCAACGTGATGTCGGCCCGCGTCCCCGAGGGGCCGAGCGGCACGGCCCGTCTCGACCTCTCCGACCTCCCCGAACCGATCCCGGACTGACTTGACCCGCTCCCCAGGCTTCCTCCGCGCACTCTTCCGACAAGCTCGGATTCAAGCTCGGAGCTCCTCTGGGCTCATTGCCAACGAGTCGCCCAGTGTCCGCTAGCGAGGCCACACGCCTCGACTCGGGCTCTCGTGTTGCGGTCCGCGATCGCCGAGAGCGGTCCCTCCGCCAGCTCGAGATCTCGCGCCGCCTCGCGCAGGGCGCCCACAGCGCGACCTACCTCGCCCGCGACGCCGAGGCCAAGCGCTGGGTCGTGGTCAAGGCTGCCCACCAGGGCGGAGAGGACACCGAGCTCGCGATCGAGGAGCAGATCCTGCTCCAGCTCAAGAGCCCCCACCTCGTCCAACTCATAGGCGGCGGGGCAGACGCTCGGCTCCACAAGGTCCTCGCCTACGAGCGGCTCTATCCCAATCCGCTCCTCCTCTTGAGCCGAGCCGACGTCCGGGCTCAGTTCCCAGACGACCCCGGAGGACGCTACTGCCCGCTCCCCCCTCGCTTGGCCCTCGCGTTTACGAGCGACTTGTTCCGGGGCTTGGCGCACCTCCACACGGAGGGCTTCGTGCACCACGACGTCAAGCTCGGCAACCTCCTCGTCGCGATCGACGACGCCGAGGGCGAAACCCTGACGACAGGAGAGATCTTGATCGCCGCGGCCGAAGGCCGAACCCGCGGCGTGCTGATCGATTTCGGAGCCGCACGCAGCGCGGCCTTCCTAAGCGAGCTCAACTCCGGCGAGGTCGACGAGTCGGAGATCGCGCCTCAGCTGACCCCCGTCTATGCGCCCCCCGAAGCGCTCCTCGAGGTCAACGGCCGCCGCACGCTGCTCCCCTCGCTCGACCTCTACGCGGCGGCCATCGTGAGCTACTCGCTGTTCTGCGGGCGAACGGCCTACGAGCACCTCGGAGTCAGCGCAGGGGACGTGCCTCGACTCCTCGAAGTCAAAGCTGAGGAGCAGCAGGGCCGCGAGCTACCGATCAGCTTCGACTTCCTGACTCAGACTCCTGGGATGGCAGAGCTCGGCAAGGAGCTGTTTGGGTTCTTGTCCTGCTGCCTCTCAGGCGATCCAAGCCAACGCCCCACCGCTCAAGAGGCCTCGGCGTTCTGCGACGAGCTCCAGGGGTGGTATCTCGAAGCCCTCGCCGCCGCGCCGGGCGCCGCGAGCAAACCACACGAGCCCGAAGGAGCCTCCGAGCCAGCGACCGGGGGTGAGCTCAACTTCCAGGTGAGCAGGTCCGATCGCTGGCGACGCGCGACTGTCCGTCGGCGACGAGATCCCTCGCTCAAAGCAAGAACCGAGACCCCCTCGACGGACGAGACCACGAGCAAGGACGGATTCGCGACTTCGGCCGAGTCGGCGGTCTCTGCCCAGCGCCTTCGAGAAGAGGGGGCCGCCCTCGCGGACGCAGAGCGCGCCGAGGCCCAGGCCCCAGAGAAGTCGCTCGGGGAGACCACCCCCGTCAAGTCCAAGCGACCTCCGACCTCCCGGCCTATGGGACGTGTCGACGGGAAGCCCCCCTCCGACCGTCTCCAGAGCAGCGGCGTAGCCAGGCGCCCCTCCTCTGGCCCCCTGGACAGACAATCCCCAGTGAAGTCGAAGCGACTCCCGACCCCTCAACCGCAAAAACGCGTCGAGGGGAAATCGCCCGCCGCCCCCCGCCCGGGGGCCGGCCAAGCCAAGCGCCCCTCCTCGGGCCCCTTGGACAGGCAAGCCCGTCCGAGGTCGAAGCGACCACCGACCTCTCGGCCGCTGAGGCGAGTCGACGGGAAGCCGCCCTCAGGCCCCCTCCGGGCCACCGGCCAGTCCACCCGTCCCTCCTCTGGCCGCATGAAGCGAGCCGACGAGAAGCCCCCCAGCGACCGCCTGCACCGGACCGGCCAGCCCCCCCGTCCTTCCTCTGGCCGCATGAGGCGAGCCGACGGCCCCCCTCCTTCCCAGGGCATGAGGCGCCCCGACGGCCCCCCTCCTTCCAAACGCATGAAGCGCCCCGAGGGACCCCCTCCTTCCAAACGCATGAAGCGAGCCGACGGCCCCCCTCCTTCCAAACGCATGAAGCGCCCCGAGGGACCCCCGCCTTCCCAGGGCATGAAGCGCCCCGGCGGCCCACCGCCTTCCCAGGGCATGAAGCGCCCCGGCGGCCCACCTCCTTCCAAGCGCATGAAACGCCCCGAGGGCCCGACCCCTGAGCCACCAGCAGGCGACGAATAGCTACAGCCCGTCCTGAAACTGGCTGAACTGGGTTCTCCACATCCAACCCCGCTACAGTTCGTCTCGGAAGTCCTGGCAAGGCGCGCCGAGGTCCAGCAATCTTGCTGATTGTGACCGAGGCAGCAACGCAGCCAGGGCTTTCGAGACGAGCTGTAGCTAGCTCTCGACGCTTCGGGAGGCCGAGGCGGGTGGCGAGGGGGAGGTGTCCCGGCTGCATTCAGCGACTCCATGTCGCCGCTGTGGCTTGCGCCGCGACTCGAGATCCAAGTCGCCGCTGCGCGGGCGGCGGTGCTCCCATAACCCGCTCCAGCAAAGGCCCACAGGTCATTTCGCCCCTCCCCTTGAGGGTCCCCCCGTCCCGCTTTCAATCCCTCAGAGTGGGGCGTATACTTCGCGCCCCAGCGGACCACCGCCAGCACCAAGGACCCGGGATTCGATGCTCGCTTCGATGTTTGTGGGATATGTCGGCCTCGCCGCCATGGGCGCCATCTGCCTCATCATCGGGGTAGTCGCCCTCCTCCTATCCAAGATCCTTGGCCCCCGGCGCCCAACTCGGGTCAAGCAGCTGCCCTATGAGTGCGGCGTCGAGCTGATTCAGTCGAGCGCGCGCGAGCGCTACTCGATTCACTTCTATCTGGTCGCGATCCTGTTCATCCTGTTCGACCTCGAGACAGTCTTCCTGTTTCCTTGGGCGGCCACGATGCGCTACGGGGTGGACCCCAACGCGGCGATGCTGCGGAGCGTGCTCCTAACCGAAGTCCTGCTCTTCGTTGGAGTCTTGGCGGTCGGCCTGTTCTATGTCTGGAAGCGGAGGGGCCTCGAATGGGACTAGAAGACCTGCTAGGCGAGGGCTTTCTCGCCACACGCGTTAAGGACCTGCTCGCGTGGGGCCGCAAGAACAGCCTCTGGCCAATGCCCTTTGGCACGGCGTGCTGCGCCATCGAGATGATGTCGACGCTCTCTTCGCGCTACGACATGTCGCGCTTTGGAGCCGAGGTCGTTCGGTTCTCACCCCGCCAGGCCGATCTCCTGATCGTGGGTGGCCGCGTGACGCTCAAGATGATGCCCGTCCTCCAGCGGATCTGGCTCCAAATGCCCGAGCCCAAGTGGAGCATCAGCATGGGCGCCTGCGCCTCCTGCGGGGGTGTGTTCGACACCTACACCATGATCCAAGGCGTCGACCAGTTCATTCCCGTCGACGTGTATATCCCTGGCTGCCCGCCTCGCCCTGAGAACTTGATCGACGCCGTGCGCTTGATCCAAGACCAAATTTCGAGCCACGAGATTCAGCAAGTGATCGACGAGCAGACTGGGGTCCCCAGCCTGCCTCGCCTCAAGCACATGCAGGCGCTGCGGGCCGAGCGCGCTCGCCTCGCAGGTACCCCCGCGATAGAGATTCAGGAGCCTGCCTGATGAAGTCTCGCCTTCCAGTGGCAGACCTCGAGGCGCACGCCCGCCAACGCCGGGAAGCCGGCAAGCAGGCCACCGAGCGCCGGCTGGAGCGTGAGCGAGGGCTCGCGCGCCGCGCCGCCGATTGGCTCGGCGAGGACTTGATCGAGTTCATCGAGTTCCGCGGCCAAATGACGATCGTCACCAAGCTCGCGCGATCCAACGCGCTCCTGACCTGGCTCCGCGACGAGCTCGAGTTCGACATGATGGTCGACCTGACCGCCGTCGACTACATGAAGCTCGAAGGCGACTACCCCGAGCGCTTTGGCCTCGTCTACCACCTCGCCAACACGGTCCGCGAGGCTCGCCTCCGGGTGCGAACCTACGTCGCCGAAGAGGACCCCCGCGCGCCGACGGCCTCCAACGTCTACAAGGCCGCCAACTGGGCTGAGCGAGAGGTCTACGACATGTTCGGCCTCGAGTTCGACGACCACTCAAACCTGATTCGGATCCTGCTCCCCCTTGAATACAGCGGCCACCCACTCCGCAAGGACTACCCGCTCCGCGGGCGCGGCGAGCGCGACAACTTCCCCGTGATCCGCCGTGACCGGGAGGACGAGGCATGAGCCCCGCCGCATCCTACTCAGAGGGATCCCACTCCGAGGGTCAACCCAACCTGGACTCAGAGGGGCAACCTCACCTAGGACAGCAGGCCTTCAGCGAGCGCTCGATTTCTCTCGAGCCGGGCCTCGACGAGCAGGACATGGTCCTCAACTTCGGACCCCAGCACCCCGCCTGTCACGGCACGCTGCGGCTCGTCCTGACCATGGACGGCGAGAAGGCCCGCAAGATCGAACCCGAGATCGGGTTCCTCCACACTGGCTTCGAGAAGCTCGGCGAGTCGCGGACCTGGAACCAGTACATCGTGGTCACAGACCGGATGAACTACCTCTCGGCTATGTCCAACAACATTGGCTTCGCCTGCGCCGTCGAGGAGTTGCTCGGCATCGAGATTCCCCCTCGGGCTCAGGCGATTCGCGTCCTGATGGCCGAGATGTCGCGAATCAGCGATCACATCCTCGGAATCGGCCTCCAAGGCATGGACCTCGGCGCGTTCACCGCCATGCTCTGGGCCTTTATCGAGCGTGAGAAGGCCTACGACGTGTTCGAACTCACCTCGGGCGGTCGCTTGACGACGAGCTACACCCGAGTCGGCGGGCTGGCCTTCGACCTCCCCGAGGAGGTCCCCCACCGCTGCCGCAAGTTCCTCGATCGCCTCGAGGATCTCCTCGAAGAGATCGAGGGCATGCTGAGCCACAACCGGATCTTCATTGACCGGACCAAGGGCGTCGGCGTGTTCACCAAGGAGCAGGCGATCGCCTACGGCTGGTCTGGCCCCGTCGCGCGCGCCTCAGGCCTCGACCGTGACCTCCGCCGCGATCGTCCCTACTTGGGCTATGAGACCTACGACTTCGAGGTCACGACCCAGAGCGAGGGCGACGTCTACGCGCGCTACAAGCAACGCCTGGCTGAGACTCGCGAGGCGGGCAAGATCTGCCGCCAGGTCCTCGATCGGATGCCCAGCGGCCCGATCAACGCGATCGGCAAAGTGACTCTCCCCGACCGGGACGAGGTCTACACCAAGATGGAGTCGCTGATTCAGCACTTCATGCTCGAAATGCCTGGCCACGGGGTCAAGATCCCCCTGGGCGAGGTCTACCACGCGACCGAGAGCCCCAACGGCGAGCTGGGCTGGTATCTGGTCAGCGACGGGAGCGCAGTCCCCTACCGAGTGCGCGTCCGACCCCCGAGCTTCTACCACTTCCAGTCGATGCCCGAGATGAGCCAAGGCCTGTTGCTCGGTGACGTCGTCGCCAACATGAGTTCCATGAACGTGATCGCAGGGGAGCTGGACCGATGAGCCACGCCCTTCCTGTTCTCGGAGACGTCCTCGAGCGGACCTTCAGTGCTGAGGTTCAGGCCGAAATCGCGACCCTGATCAAGCGCTACCCCGAAGCCAAGGCCACACTCCTGCCGGTCCTCCGGATCGCCGAGCGTGAGTTCGGCTCGGTCGATCTGGGCTCCATGAAGCTGGTCGCCAAGACCCTCGACCTCTCGCCGGCCTATGTGCTCGGCGTGGTGACCTTCTACTTTCACTTCCGGCGCCCGACCGACGGGACCTTCGTGATCGAGGTCTGCCGGACGCTGCCTTGCGCGCTGCGCGGCTCGGACGCGTTCGCGGAGGGAGTCGCCAAGAAGCTCGGGATCGAGTTTGGCGGGACGACCGACGACGGCTTGTTCACGATCAAGAACGCCGAGTGCCTCGCGGCCTGCGACAAGGCTCCGGTCTGCCACGTCAACGCCTACTCCTGGGAGTGCCTCGACCTCGAGACCTTCGGGAAGCTCGTCGACGACATTCGCGCGAACCCAGACGGGTTCGACCTCACGACCGGCCGCAAGACGCCTTATCCCTGGCGCGCTGCGGCGGACCCCGAGTGCGAGCGGACGCAGCCTGAAGGCGAGCTCGACCCCTACTACACCGCGATGACTCACGAGCCGGTCCTCGCCAAGCGCTTCTTCAACGACGAGGCCGCGAGCTACGAGGCCTACGTCAAGGACGGCGGCTACGTCGGGCTCAAGAAGGCCCTCAAGCTCAAGCCGGAAGAGGTGATTCAAATCACCAAGGACTCGGGCCTCCGCGGACGCGGCGGCGCGGGCTTCCCCTGCGGCATGAAGTGGGGATTCGTTCCTTCCGTCGAGAAAGTCCCCGGCCCTCGCTACCTGCTCGTCAACGCCGACGAGAGTGAGCCCGGGACCTTCAAGGACATTCGCTTCATTGAAGACGACCCGCACCAGATCCTGGAGGGCGCCGTGATCGGGGCCTACGCGATCGGGTCGAACGACATTTACATCTACATCCGCGGCGAGATGCGCATCGGAGCGGATCGCCTCGAGGTCGCGATCGAGGAGGCCTACAAGAACGGGATCTTCGGTGAGAACGCGCTGGGATTTGGGGTCCGCCTCGACTGCACCGTTCACCGCGGCGCTGGCGCCTATATCTGCGGCGAGGAGACCGGCCTCATAAGCTCGCTCGAGGGCAAGCGCGGTCTACCCAAGCTCAAGCCGCCCTTCCCGGCCGTTGAAGGCGTTTGGGGCCAGCCCACGATCGTCAACAACGTCGAGACCCTCGCCAACCTGCCCCACTTGTTCCGCGAGGGACTCGAGTGGTACACCGCGATCGGCACCCCCCGCGTCTCCAAGGAGGTCGCGCCTCCGCGCGGTCGCCTCGGTAGCCAGGGCCCGAAGGTGTGGTGCGTTAGCGGTCACGTCAACCGACCCGGCGTCTACGACGTGCCCTTCGGCGTCTCCCTCCGTGAGTTGATCGAGAGCGACAAGTTCTGCGGCGGGGTGTGGGGTGGACGGAAGCTGAAGGGGATCGTCCCCGGCGGCTCCTCCATGAAGATCCTGACCAACGACGAAGTCGACTGTCACCTCTGCTACGACGGCGTGGCGGACGCGGGCAGCTCGATCGGGTCAGCCGCGATCTTCGTCTTCGACGAGACGACCTGCATGGTCAACGCGCTCTACAACGTGCTCCGCTTCTACGACCACGAGTCGTGCGGCCAGTGCACTCCGTGCCGCGAGGGCGCCGGCTGGATCACTAAGCTGGTCGGCCGAATCCTTCACGGCCACGGCACGATGGACGACCTCGACACCATCGACAAACTCTCAGACGAAGCCTGCGGCAAGACGATCTGCGTCCTGGCTGAGGCTTGGAGTTGGCCGGCGACGAGCTACATGCACAAGTATCGCTCGGAGTTCGAGACCTATATCAAGACGGGGACCTCCCGCTTTGCGGGTCGCCTCTACGAGCCCCTCCCTTCCCTTTCAAAGTCCGCGAAGGCTTAGGTAGCGCGCACGATGAGCGAGACGACGACCGAGCGCCTGGAAGTTCCCTTCACCATTGATGGTGCTTCCTACACCGCACTCAAGGGCGAGACCGTCCTGGAGGCGGCTCTGCGCAACGGCTACTTCATTCCGCACTATTGCTGGCACCCCTCGCTCTCGATCGCCGGGAACTGTCGGATGTGCCTTGTGCACACCAAGCCGGGCCCACCCAAGCCTCAGATCGCCTGCAACACCGTCGTCAGCGAGGGAATGGAAGTCGACGCCAGCTCTGAGAAGACGCTGACTGCGCGGGAGGGGATCCTCGAGTTCCTGCTCGCAAACCACCCCCTCGACTGCCCGATCTGCGATCAGGCCGGCGAGTGCGACCTCCAGCAATACTCCTTCGATCACGGCCGGACGACGAGCAAGTTCAGCGAGATCAAGACCCAGCGGCCGCGCCACGACCTCGGCCCCCGGATTCGCTTCAACGGCAACCGCTGCATTCTCTGCACACGTTGCGTTCGGTTCTGCGACGAGGTGACCGGAACCGGAGAGCTGACCGTCGTCAACCGGAGTGACTCGGCCTGGATCGACGTGTTCCCCGGCGTGCCCCTCGACAACCCGCTCAGCGGCTGCACGGCTGATCTCTGCCCGGTCGGCGCGCTCCTCGACTCCGACTGGATCCACACCACGCGGGTCTGGCTCCTGCGCGGAACCAAGAGCGTTTGCTCGGGCTGCGCGACGGGCTGCAACGTCAACGTCGAAGCCTTCGACGACTCGGTCAAGCGGATGACGCCGCGCGAGAACCAACCGGTCAACAAGTGGTGGATGTGCGACGAGGGTCGCGACTCCCACAGGGAAGCGACCACGGACTCGCGGCTCAACGTAGCTCGCCTAGACGGGCAGCCGGTCAAGCACCAAGACGCCCTCGAGGCTGCCCTGGACCTGTTCTCGGCCACTCCCGCCGCGAAGATCGCCTACCTGACCACGGGTCACGCGACGTGCGAAGAGCTTCACCTGCTCGAGACGATCACAGACGGCCCGGGCGGTGTGAACTACCGCCCCGACGGCGGGGCCTTCGAGACTCTCGACGGGTTCAAGCTCTCAGCCGACAAGAACCCCAATCGGGCCGGCGTCGTCGCCGTCCTGGGTGACGTCGACGCTGGAGAGCGTGTTCGCAAGGGGATCGAGTCCGGGCAAATCGAGCTGGTCGTCGTCTGCGACAGCCAGCCCGGAGGCGCGAACTGGGACGAGGGCCTCGTAGAGGCCCTCAAGGGCGACGTCAAGGCGATCGTGATCAGCCTCGAAGACACCTGGCTGGCTCAGACCAAGCAGGTCGCCTTCCCCGGCCTGCACGCGATCGAAAAGGACGGCACCTTCGTCAACCAAAACGGCCGCCTCCAGCGCGTCCGGGCAGCGGTCTCCGCACCTGGCGACACACGAGGCGAGCTTGACGTGCTCCAAGAGTTGGGTCGCTCTGCTGGCCACTTCCCACGCGTGCTCTCGGCGGGCGGCGTGTTCCGCCGCCTGGCTGCAGCGAGCCCCGACGCCTTTGGCGGATTGACCTATCGCGGACTGGGCGCGGTCGGGCTCCCCTTGGCGGGCGCTGCGGACCAAACGCCAGCCGACAAGTGCCAGACCTACTACAACGCGGGACCCGTCAGTCGCGAGACGCGAGCTCAAGACGAGCAAACTCGAGTTGCAGTCCACCGTGAGTCGCCGCTTGGCTACGGCACGGTCCGCGGGAACGTCTGACGAATGACTGAATTCGTCCTCACTCCAGGCATGATCGGCTTCGCGGCCACGATCCTAAAAGCGCTCTTCGTGATCGGAATGGCGCTCCAGATCGTGCCCGGTTGTATCTACTTCGAGCGCAAGATCGCGGCTTACGTCCAGCACCGGATCGGCCCCAACCGCGTCAACTTCACGATCGGGACCCTGCGCTACTTGATGCCGGAGTCCATGCGGGACGTGATCCCCGAAGGCCTCGCGCGAGTCAAGCTGATCCCCGGATCCCTCCAGCCCCTGGCCGACGCGATCAAGCTGGCCTTCAAGGAAGAGGTGATCCCCGAGAAGGCTGACAAGCTGCTCTACAACCTCGGACCTATGCTGACCTTCATTCCGGTCGGCACAGCGCTCTGCTTCCTGCCCTTTGGCGCGACCCTCATCGTCCCCGACGCGAATCTGTTTGGAATCGAGATCCAACGGACCGTGATCGAGATGAGCGTCAGCAACGTCGTCCCCGGGATGCTGATGCTGCTCGCGGTCAGCTCGCTGGGCGTCTACGGGATCGCCTGTGGCGGCTGGGGCTCAGGCAGCAAGTATCCCTTGATGGCTGCGGTCCGCGCTGCGGCCCAAATGGTCAGCTACGAAGTCCCCCTTGGGATCGCGTTCTTGATCGCGCTGGCTTCGGTCGGTTCACTCGACGGCCAAGAGATCGTCCGCAACCAAGCGGAGACCTGGCACGGCTTCGGCTGGCTAGTCTTCCGCCAGCCCTTGGCAGCCTTGATCTTCCTCGTCGCCATGTTCGCCGAGAACAACCGACTCCCCTTCGACCTCCCCGAGGCCGAGCCAGAGCTCGTGGGTGGGTATCACACCGAATACACGGGCCTCAAGTTCGCGATCTTCTTCCTCGGCGAATACTGCGCCATGATCCTTATGTGCGGGTTGTTCACGACGCTCTTCCTCGGCGGCTGGAGTCTCGGTCCCATAGAGCCGGTCGAAGTGTTCGGTTCGACCATTGAGCCCCTGATCACAGCGGAGGGCGGGATCCTGAACGTCCTCCTCTCGGTCGCGGTGTTCACCGTCAAAATGTTGAGCGTCTTGCTCCTTCAACTCTGGATTCGTTGGACGCTGCCCCGCTTCCGCTACGACCAATTGATGGATCTCGGCTGGAAGGTCCTGACGCCGCTGGCGCTGGCCAACCTCGCGATCACGGCGATCTTGATTTCCAAGTTCCCTAACTTCACCTTCTTCGCCTAGGAGCGCCGGTGGCTGGTTCGCACGATCACGTCGAAGAAGCTCTTCCTCCGGGGAAGAGCTTTGCCGACCGCGTCTACCTCCCGGCCGTGATGCGCGGCCTCAAGTTGACGGTCCAGAAGTTCTTCGGAACCGTCACGGACAAGCACGCCACGGTGCAGTATCCCGAGGTCGGGATCTACGACGCCAGCGAAGCTGAGCGCGCGATCGGGCACCCCAACCCGCGCTACCGAGGCGAGCACATCCTCGTCAAGGACGAGCAAGGCCGTGAGAAGTGCGTCGCTTGCCTGCTCTGCATGGCGGCCTGCCCTGCACTCTGCATTCACATTGAGCCCGAGCCGACCCCCCCCGAGTGGGGCGATCGGGAGCGGCGCCCGAAGGTGTTCGAGATCGACATGCTGCGCTGTATCTATTGCGGCTACTGCGAAGAAGCGTGTCCTTGCGACGCGATTCGCTTGACTCCCAAGTTCTATACGCCGACCACGTCACGGACCGAACGGGTCTACGACAAGGAGCGTCTCCTCGAGAACAACCCTGCGGCTCAGATTCCGCAGCGGCCGGCGAAGTAGGAGCCACGCGTGTCTACTTTCTTGGTCCTGTTGGTCGGAGCTCTGATCGTGGTGGCGGCGTTGATGACCGTCACGCAGCGGAACCCGATCCACGCCGCCCTCAGCATGTTGATCGCGCTCGGTGGCGTCGGCGCCCTGATGATCGGCCTCAAGGCCCACTTCTTGGCCGCGATGCAAGTCCTGCTCTACGGCGGGGCGATCATGGTCTTGTTCGTGTTCGTGATCATGCTCCTGACCCTGCGTGAGGACGAACTCGGCCCAGAGCCTCCCTCGGCGACCCGTCTGTTGGCAGCCGTCGGCGCCTTGGCCTTGACCTTCATTCTGTTCTCGGCCCTTAGCCGGCGCAGTGACACGGAGTTCCGCGAGCCGGACAACGACGCGAAGATCGCGGCCGCAGAGGCAAAGGGCGACGTTCGCCGCCGGACCAAGGTCTACTACGGCTCGACTGAGCACTTCGCTCGCGTCCTCTACACCGACTACGCGGTCCCCTTCGAGTTGATCACGGTCCTCGTGATGGCCGCTGTGGCTGGAGTGATCGTGCTGGCTCGGCGCCCCGACTCGATGACGCTTGAGGCCACCAAACTGATGGCCTCACCGGCGGCCTCCAGGGCGGCCTCAGCGGGCGGAGGTGCGGCGTGAATTCGATCACGACTCCCGACGCGATCCAGATCGTGGCGGCCCTCCTGTTCTCGATCGGAGTCTTCGGCGTCCTCTCCCGACGCAACCTCCTGATCATTCTGATGTCCGTCGAGCTGATGCTCAACGGAGCCAATCTCTCACTGGTCGGCTTTGCGCGCGAGTTCGCGCACCTGCCCGGCAAGTCGGAGTCGGCTCAAGTCATGGTCCTAATGGCCATGGCCGTCGCCGCTGCCGAGGTCGCCGTTGGCCTCTCGATCCTGATCGCGCTCTTCCGCCACGTGCGCTCCGTCAGTGTCGATCACCCTCAAGCCACCACCCTCCGGGACTGACGCGAGGTCTTTGACGTGTTCCCCAAGGAAACCGCGCTACTTCCCGCGATCATTCTCATTCCCCTCTTAGGGGCGCTGTTCAACGGCCTGTTTGGCAAGCGTCTCGGGAAGGGAATCGTGTCGACGGTCGCCGTCGCCGCGCCCCTGATTGCGTTCTTCTTCGCAGCCGCCCTGTTCTTCGGCCTCCACGCCGCCGACCACGGCCCGCTGCTCAGCCAGACGAGCGTCGTCGTCCTCAAGGCCAAGAAAGACACCGCAGGCAGCTCGCTCCCGGGTCGCCTCAACAAAGCCCGCCGAGAGCTCGGCAAGCGCGACGACCTGTTCAAGATCCCAGAGATCGAAGGCAAGGACCGCAATCAAGTCCTGCGCCTCGTTGGACCGGCCAGTCTCGCCGGGGACGAGGCACTCAAGACCCTCGCGCACCGCCACAACCTCGTGGTCGCGCCCGCCGCCTCAGCCGCCCCGCGGAGCTATCGCTACAACCTCGGGACTTGGATCCACGTCGGCAACTTCAAGGTCGACTTCGAGTTCGTCGTCGACCGGCTGAGCATCATCTTGATGCTCGTGATCACGGGCGTCGGGTTCTTGATCCACCTCTACTCGACCGACTACATGGGGGCTGAGCCTCGCGGGACCTACGCGCGCTACTTCTCCTACTTGAACCTGTTCATAGCCTCGATGCTCGTGCTCGTCATGGGCGGGAACCTGCTCATCTTATTCATAGGCTGGGAGGGCGTAGGCATGTGCTCGTACCTCCTGATCGGCTTCGACTACGAGGACGCCAAAAAGGCCGCCTGCGGCACCAAGGCCTTCGTCGTCAATCGAATCGGCGACATGGGCGTCGTGCTCGGCATGTTCTGCCTCCTCGCCGCCCTGGCTGAGACGACCGCGGGCGGGACCCTCAGCCTCAACTTCCAGACCCTCAACCTCGCGCTGGGCGGAAGCACACTCAACGCAGGCTTGATCGGGGCCGGTTGCCTCCTGTTGTTCTTCGGCTGCACGGGCAAGAGCGCTCAGATCCCGCTTCACCTCTGGCTCCCCGACGCCATGGCCGGTCCGACTCCCGTCTCGGCTCTGATCCACGCGGCGACCATGGTCACCGCCGGAATCTACTTGATCGCTCGAATGAGCCCGATCTTCGCCGGCGCCGAAGTGATCGGCGTCCCAGTCCTCGGAATCGTGGCCCTGATCGGTGGCCTGACCGCCTTCTTCGCGGGCGCTGCGGCGATCGGTCAAGACGACATCAAGAAAGTCCTCGCCTACTCGACCGTCAGCCAGCTGGGCTACATGTTCTTGGGCGTCGGCGCTCTGGCCATGGGCGCAGCCGTGTTCCACCTCGTGGCCCACGCCTTCTTCAAGGCTGTGCTCTTCCTCGGGGCGGGCGCTGTGATCCACGCGACGCACACCCAGAGCATGCGCCGAATGGGCGGCCTCAAGAACTACATGCCCACGACCTATTGGACGATGGCCATAGGCGCCCTGGCGCTCGCTGGCTTCCCGCTCCTCTCGGGCTTCTTCAGCAAGGACATGATCCTGCTCGCGACCCTCCTCCGAGCCAAGGCTGCGGGCGCGCACTGGATCTGGTACGTGCTCTACCTCCTCGGGTTGGGGACCGGCTTCCTGACCGCGGTCTACTCGACTCGCCTGATCGGAATGACCTTCTGGGGCGACTACCGAGGCGGCGGCCCAGGCGGGCGTCACCCCCATGCAGCACCTTCGGCCATGGCCCTCCCGCTCTTTGTGCTCGGCGTGCTCACGATCGGCGCAGCGCTGTTGGGACTCCCGGCCCTCGCGGCCTGGATGGAACCGGGAGCCGAAATCCTGCCCCACTACCTCGCGCCCGTCGTGGCCCAAGCCAGCGACTACCTGGTCAACTACCCCGCGGTCAGCAGCGAGCTCTACCACCGCTACGAGATCGGTGGCCTCTTGGTCGGCGCCATGGCGTCTCTGTTCGGGGTGGCGGTCGGTTGGAAGATCTGGGGAAGTCGAGCTCCAAGCCAAGTCGGCTGGGAGAGCCAGGTCAGTGGTCAACTCGCCAGCATTCGTCAGGTCTTGGCGAACGCTTGGTACTACGACGAATGGGTCAACAAGCGCTTCGTGCAACCGGCGGTCTTGTACCTCTCGGCTCTGCTCTGGGAGCACGTTGACGACAACGCAATCGATCGTGGGCTCGTCGACGGAACTGGACGAGTCGCAGTACAGCTCTCCCTCTTTACCCGCGTCTTCCAGACGGGCCACGTGGCCCGTTACGCGGCCTACTTCGTGGTCGGTGCGGTGGTCATTTTGGCCAGCGTTCACCTCTACTCGATCTAAGCGGACACAGTGGCACTCCCCTTCCTAGAAGTCTTGATCCTCCTGCCCCTGTTCGGGGCGCTCGTGATCGGCCTGTTCGTTCCCCGTGAAGACGAGGGCGCCGTTCGCGGCGCGACCCTCGCCGTCACGCTGGTGAACTTCTTCGTCAGCCTCCCGCTGTTCTTCCTCTACGACACGTCCAAGGGCGGGTTCCAATTCGGACGCCCACCCATGGACTGGATCGAGCCGCTCGGGGCCTCGATTCATCTCGGGGTCGACGGACTGAGCCTGCTCCTGGTCATCTTGACCACGTTCCTGATGCCGATCGCGGTCTTGTCCTCGTATCGCGGAATCACGACCAAGATCAAGAACTTCCACGTCGCGATCCTGATCATGGAGGCCGCTTTGGTCGGCGTGTTCATGGCGCGCGACCTGCTGCTCTTCTTCCTGTTCTTCGAGATCATGCTGGCGCCGATGTTCCTCCTGATCGGCGTTTGGGGTGGCCCGAACCGGATCAAGGCGGCGCTCAAGTTCTTTATCTACACCGCCGTGGGCAGTCTCCTGATGCTGGCTGCAATGGCCTTTATCTACACCCAGGCCGGCCACACCTTCGACCTTGAGAAGATCACCCAATCCTTCCGAGACAACCCGCTCCCTGCCACGACGCAGTTTTGGCTCTGCCTCGCGTTCGTGATCGCGTTCGCGATCAAGGTTCCGATCTTCCCGCTGCATACCTGGCTCCCGCACGCGCACGTTCAGGCACCTACCGCAGGCTCCGTGGTTCTAGCGGCGGTGATGCTCAAGATCGGCGGCTACGGCTTCCTCCGCTTCTGCCTCCCGCTCTTCCCTCAAGGCGTGACCCTCCAACCCGAGCTCTACCTCGGCACGACCATATTGCTCCCGAGCATCGCGACCGCGATCTGTTGGCTGGGCGCGATCGGCGTCGTCTATGGGGCCTTGATGGCCCTGGCTCAAAAGGACCTCAAGCGGCTGATCGCCTACAGCTCGATCAGCCACCTCGGCCTCGTCGTGCTCGCGATCTTCGCGGCGCTTTCGGGCGAAGTCGGGCGTCAGTGGACGAGCGGAGCCGCGGAGGGGGCGCTCAAGGCGACCCTCGAGGCCGGCCACACACGAGCCGTGACGGGCGCGGTCTTCCAAATGATCGCCCACGGGCTCTCAACCGGCGCCCTGTTCTTCCTGGTCGGCGTGATCTACGACCGCCGCCACACCAAGGAGATCGCCGAGCTGGGTGGGTTGGCGACGCCGGCTCCGAAGCTCGCGATCTGCTTCGTGCTCGCGGCCCTCGCGTCTGTGGCCTTGCCCACAACTGCGGGCTTCGTCGGCGAGATACTGATCCTGCTCGGAGTGTTCGAGACGAACAAGATCTTCGCCGTGATCGGCGTGACGGGCATGGTGCTCGGCGCGACCTACATGCTCTGGGCCGTCCAACGCGTGTTCTTCGGTCCCGCAGAGGGCAAGAACGCGACCATGAAGGACATCGACCGAGTCGAGTTGGCTGGTGTCCTCCCGCTCTTGATCTTCGGCTTCGTGCTCGGGCTTTTTCCAGGACCCTTCCTGAGCCGAATCGAGCCTGTCGTGCAAACCCTCATCAAGTCATACGGGGGTTGAGCCGTGGACCCGTTGAGCCCACTTAGCAGTCTCTCCTACGACGTAGGCGACTTCCTGTACGTGATCCCGATCGCGATCCCTGCCCTGTTCGGCATGATCGTTTTGATCTTGGACATTTACCTCGGTCGCGGGAGCAACAAGACGCCCCTCGCGCTCACCTCGGGCCTCGGCTGCCTCCTCACAGCCGTGGCGGCCTGGGCCCTCTGGGCGCCCGCGACGGGCGCGCCCGTGATGGCCGGCACCCTCGCGCCGTCTGCCTTCGGAGCCGTGGCTGCACTCGCGATCCTGATTGGGACCACCCTGATCGGGTTCTCGGTCGCGCACCACTCCCAGTCTGCGGACGGGGTCGGGGTCGACCTCGGCCGAAGCATCGCCCACGGCGAGCTCTACGGCCTCCTCCTGTTCGCCACGTCCGGCATGCTGGCTATGACCATAGCCAACGACATGGTCACGTTCTTCGTCGCGATCGAGACGCTCTCGATCGCGGTTTACGCCCTGACCGGAGTCGAGCGCAGACGCGCTCGCTCGGCCGAGGGGGCTATGAAATACTTCGTGCTCGGAGCGTTCTCGGCGGCGTTCCTGCTCTACGGAATGTCCCTCCTCTATGGGGCGACTGGGACGATGCGGCTCGACGTCCTGGCCGAGACGGCGATCAAGCCGAGCGACCTCCCGATGGCGACTGTCGGTGGGACCCTGATCCTGATCGGCCTCCTGTTCAAGGTCGGCGCGGTCCCCTTCCACGCCTGGGTGCCAGACGCCTATGAGGGCGCACCCAGCGCGGTCACCGGGTTCATGTCGATCGGCGTCAAGGTCGCCGCCTTCGCCGGAATGTTCCGAATCGTAGAGGGCCTGGGCGCTTGCGGTGCCCTGGGTGCGGACCTCGCCGGAAGCCCCGTCGGAAGCTGGGTTCTGTGGTTCGTGGCGGCTCTGACGGTCATTGGTGGCAACGCTGGAGCGCTCACGCAGCGCAACCCTCGCCGCCTGATGGCCTACTCGGGGATCGCTCACACTGGCTATCTGCTGGTCGCGCTGGTCGCGTTCACCCGCCAATTCGGTCACTCGAGCGACGCGCTCAACATGACCTACGCGGCGCACGACGCCGCCGCCGGGCTGCTCTTCTACTTGCTCGCTTACGCGCTCGCGAACGCTGGAGTGTTCGCGGTCATAAACCACCTCGAGCGCCGCGGGGAGGACGTCGACAGCCTCGACGACCTGGCTGGCTTGGCCCACACTCAGCCACGCTCGGCCCTCGTCATGGCGGTCTGCCTGCTCAGCTTGGCGGGCATTCCAGGCACGGCCGGCTTCCTCGGGAAGCTGTGGGTGTTTAGGGCTGGCGTCGCCTCTGGAGACGTCGGACTCGTCGTCCTAGCGCTGATGGCGAGTGCGATCTCGCTCTACTACTACCTCCGGATCGTCGTGATCATGTACATGCGAGAGCCGCAAGCCGGGACGGCTGGGGCGAGCAGCGAAGACCCCCAACGGTGGTGCTCGCGGCTTGCCATCCTCGTGGCGGGCGTCCTCACGATCTGGCTCGGCGTTTACCCCCCGAATGCGATCCTCAAGCTCGTGGTGGACGGCGCCCAGGCCCTCGTTCACTAGACTCAGCTGGCCCTGGGCCCAGCTCGCACGGGACTCAGCCCGCCCGATCGGCGCGTGCTTGCTCCTAGACCCCGTCCCCAGCTGGCTCGGACCCCGCAGCCTCGGACCCAGCTGGCTCGGACCCAGCTGGCTCGGAGCCCGCAGCCTCGGACCCCGTAGCCTCGCCCTGGTCATCGATCCCCGGTCTCGGACCAATCGACGTCGTTCCCATCTCGAGGGCCTCGAACTCCTCAAGGCCCGAGAGATCGACGCTCAGGCCGGGCGTGGTCTTGGTGGCCGTATCCCACTCGCCCGTCGGGTTGTCATCGGGCACGGGGATCTCCCAGCGCGTCGTGCGGGACTTGAGGGACCCCGTCTCCTCGATCGGCGTCTCCGCCCAGCGGGCGGTCGTCGACTTGTTCGGTGCGCCGAACCGACCTGTGACCGCGTCCTGCGAGACCTCACCGGAATCCTCGCCGGGGATCGAGGGGACCTCGTATTCCCACACCGTCTCGTCTCCATCGACCGGGGTGCCGGGCGCAATGACCCCCGAATCGGGGAGAGGCGTCTCGGCCAGCGAGAGGAGTCCGTCCAGAGTCTCCTGATCGACGAGTCCCCGCTCCAGCAAGACGTCCTCGAGCGACGCTCCCTCAGGGAGTTCACTTTGAAGCTCGTCGAGTTGCTCGCACGTCACGACGCCATGAGCAACGAGGAGCGCGGAGAGGTCAAGGGAGGCCACGCCCCAGCCTACGTTTTTCTGGGAGGGGCTGCGCCCTCCGCCGACGCTCCGCTCCTCCCCTCCTACCCGCCCTTGGCGCGCCGCTGATTCCTGTTCCCGTTGCTGTTCCTCCATTGATACTCCGTGTTCAGGGAACAGCCGAG
>JAESQQ010000184.1 GCA_016765095.1 Planctomycetota bacterium
CCCAAGAAGGCGCCGCCCAAGAAGGCGCCGCCCAAGAAGGCGCCGCCCAAGAAGGCGCCGCCCAAGAAGGCGCCGCCCAAGAAGGCGCCGCCCAAGAAGGCCCCCGAGGCTGTGGAGGAGAGCAAGTTCCAGGCGATCGTTCCGAGCGAGCTCGCGGAGCAAATGAGGCGCGTGGGCGAGGTGACCGGAGGCCCCGCGTTCGTCCTCGTCCCTGTCTCTCAGTTGAGCGCAGCGCTCGCGAAGAAAATGCTCACCAGCTTCAACTGGGAGCCCAGGGAACAAGCCGAGGAGGAGATCGGCGAGCAGCTACAGCCGGTCGGTGTTCGGACGCCAAGCCCCGCAGGCGAACGCCTCGACGCGATGCTCGAAATGGCGCGCGGCTGTGGCGCCAGCGACCTGCACCTCGTGGTCGGGCAAGCCCCCCTGGTCCGAGTCAACGGCGACCTACGCTACGCCCAAGAGCCAGTCCTCCAGGCTCCCGATTTGATCGACCTGCTCAAGGGGGGGCTCTCGAAGCCTCAGCTCGGGCGGTTCACCGAGACAGGCGACTTGGACTGGTGTCACATCGTCGGTGACCACCGCTACCGCGCCAACGCGTGCAAAGGCCGAGCTGGGCCGTCTATGACGTTCCGAGTCATTCACCAGAGGATCCCCTCGATCGCCGAACTCCAGCTCCCGCCAGCGATCAACAGGCTGGTGACTTACAACCAGGGCTTGATCCTCGTGACAGGCCCCCTCGGCGCTGGCAAGACGACGACTCTTGTGTCGCTCGTAGACTTGGTTAACAAGTCCCGTCCTGACCACATTATCAGCTGCGAAGACCCCGTCGAGTTTTTGATCCGACCGGACAAGAGCCAGGTCAGTCAGCGTGCCCTCGGCGAGGACACGATCTCGTTTGCCAACGCGCTCCGCGGCGCCCTGCGCGAGGACCCAGATGTGCTCATGATCGGCGACTTGCGCGACTACGAGACGGCGAGCCTCGCGATCTCGGCGTCAGAGACCGGGCACCTCGTCCTGGCGTCCATGCCGTCCATGAGCGCGGTCAAGACCCTCGACAAGTTGATCGATCTGTTCCCAGCCGACGAGCAAGACGCCACGCGGGGAATGGTCTCCGAGTCCTTGCGGGGCTTGATTTGTCAGCGACTGATCCCTGGAGTCAGCGGCTTGCGTGAGGTCGCGGTCGAACTCCTGTTCAACTCGGTCGCCGTCGCCAACGTGCTGAGGGACGGAACCTCGAGCAAGCTCGTCAACGCAATGCAAATGGGACGCAGCCAGGGAATGATCACGCTCGAAGACTCACTCCGGGGCCTCCTCGACGCGGGGAAGATCACCGAAGAGACGTTCGAACTCGAGCTCGCTCGATAGCTATGGAGAAGCGGGGTACGGGAATGAGTTCGAGAGTCCGATCTGTGCTGAACCAGCCTGCGCAGAAGGTGGCCTCGTGGCTGCTCTAGACGTCCTGTTCCGCGAAATGCTGAGCCTCGACGGCTCGGACTTGCACCTCCTCCAAGGCCAACCGCCTAAAATCCGCCTCCACGGACACGTCCAAGTCCTCGAGGGTCGGGAAGTCCTCGACGGTCCGACCCTGGAGAAGATGCTCTCTGAGGTCTGTGGGCCGCGGCGCTGGGCCCAATACAAGAGGACCGGCGACGCCGACTTCGCCTACCAAATGGGCACGGAAGCCCGCTTCCGCGGCAACTGCTACCACCACACCTTTGGGCACGGCGGAGTGTTCAGAGTCATTCCGACCGAGATCCTCTCGCTCGAACAGCTCAATGCGCCGCCGATCCTGTCCAAGATCATGGAGCTGACCATGGGGTTGGTCCTCGTGACTGGGCCCACGGGTTCAGGCAAGTCGACCACGCTCGCGGCCATGCTGAATCACCTCAACGAGAACAAAGTCCTCAAGATCTTGACGCTCGAGGACCCGATCGAGTTCGTGCACTCAAGCAAGCGCTCGATCTTCCTCCAGCGGGAGGTTCACGATCACACCGAGAGCTTCTCGTCAGGGCTCCGCGCCGCCCTCCGCGAAGACTGCGACGTGATCCTTGTCGGCGAAATGCGCGACCTGGAGACGATCTCGCTCGCAATCTCCGCAGCGGAGAACGGCGTCCTGGTCATGGGTACCTTGCACACCAACTCGGCCGCCAAGACAGTCGACCGAATCGTGAACGTGTTCCCCCAAGGGCAACGCGCTCAGGTCTTGAACATGCTCAGCACCTCGCTGCGCGCGATCGTCTCCCAGCAGCTCTTGCGCAAGAAGGGAGGCGAGGGTCGCGTCGCGGTCCACGAGATCCTCCTGACCAACACCGCTGCCCGCGCCGCGATTCGAGAAGGCGCGATCGCCAGGCTCAATCAAGTCGTCATGCAGGGCCGCAAACAAGGAATGATCAACTTCGACGCGGCGCTCCGAAAGACGGTTGACTCAGGAGCAGTCGGTGCCAAGGACGCGTTCCTCAAGGCGTTCGACAAGAGGAGCTTCCTCGACTTGTTCGGCGGGAAGGACCCCTTCGAGGTCACCTGAGCGAAGACGCCCGCCGGAGCGGATCCACCGGTTCGGTTCCCGAATTCGGAACCGCTGCTGAAGAAACGACCGATTTGGGCACCTCGCCAGCTACTGGGCGACGCGTTTAAGGCCTTTTCTCACAGGCCCTTAGGGGCCAAACTCGGTCTCCTGACGTGCGAGACCAGGAAAACGGAGGGGGCTCGCAGAGGGATCAGGATTCGCTATTGGGCGCTCCTCTAGGGAGGGCTCATGCTCCTAGTCTCGTCTCGCTCCGCCTGTGTTCTTTGGGCGTCGGTTGTCTGCTCGCTATCCCTGGGTCTTGTGACCACCGGCTGCTCTGGCGGTGGATCGTCCTCGGGTGGGAGCGCGTCGACGGCCGCAGCGACCAACTCCTCGACCCCGGGCGCGACGACTTCAGGCACGACGGCCCCCGCCGCTCCGGCTCCGTCTCCGATCGCGACCCAGCCGGTCGCGGGCACCTGGTACAAGGGCGACCTCCACTCGCACTCCGCGACGCACAGCGACGACGCTCGCCGTCAACTCGGAGACGACATAGCGACCACGGTTCGGGTGGCCGAGAAGACCGGGCTCGACTTCCTCGCCGGCACCGATCACCGGACCAACGCCCTCCTGACCGACACCAACTTCAGCTCGCAGACCATGGTCTTGCTGCCAGGCATGGAGTGGGGCGGGAGCATGCACGCCGGCGCGATCGGCTTCACTTCGCCGATCCCAGTCTCCTCCACGAGCAGCGGCGCCGCGCTCGCACCTGAGATCGACGCGATCGTGAGCACCGTTCAAAGCCAGGGCGGGATCTTCGTGCTCAACCATCCCTGCGAGGACGGCAAGCTCTGGGTCGCGGACATCCAGAACTTTGACGCGATTGAAGTCTGGAACGGACCGTATTCCATGCGCGATTGGACTCCGCTGACCCAGCAGGACCTAGACGACAAGGCAGCTGGCCTGGGCCTGACCGCCGCTGGCGTGGCCCCCAACCCCCACATGGTCGCGGCGATCACTGAGCAGCGAGGCGGCCCACAGCTCCAGGCGTTGGCGTTCTACGAGAGCTACCTCAACAGCGGTCGACGAGTGGCCGCGGTGGGCGGCGGCGATCGCCACATGCTCCTCCCCCAAGGTAGCCCGACGACTCGCGTTTACGCCGCGACTCGTGACCGGAAGGGGATCCTGGACGGGATCCGCCAAGGCCGGACCTATATCAGCCGCAAGCCAAGCGGCCCGCTCGTCGACTTCCGCGCGGACAAGGACGGCGACGGCGCGTTCGAGTCCATGATCGGCGACGAGGTCACGGCGGGGACGCCGGCTGAGTTTCGGATCGTGATCGAGGGGGCACCCGGAGGCCGGGTCGACGTCATCAAGAACAGCGTCGTGATCCGCAGCGAGCCGATCGTGGGCAACAATTTCGTCCTGACCTTTAGCGACGTACCGGCCACGGGAGATTGGTATCGCCTTGACGTGTTCGAGCTGATCGACCCGCGCGTCCAGCAGAGCACTGGCCTGATCCTGCGCGCGGCCCAAGCCTCGGGGAAGGACTGGGCCGTCCTCCTGGCCCTGTTCACGACGATTCGCCGGAGCGCGCTCGACTTCACCTACGGCACGCTGCTCCCGACGTTGCTGCTCCCCGAGGAAGTCGACAAGGTCACCAACGCGAGCCTCAAGGACCCCGGCTACTGCCGGGGCGCGATCACGAGCCCGATCTACACGTCTCGCTAACCCCCCCAGATCTCCAAACGCAGTCCCCAAACCTGGGATCTGCCTCGCAAGCGGTTCTCTATCGACCCCAGGGGATCGACGAGCGTCCGGGGCGGCACAGCCTCTCGTACTCAACCGTGAGCCAGCTACCCCTTGGATCGAGAGCTTCAGCTTCGGCCCTCTCCTTGCGCGAGGTTCACCACTGACCGGGGGAGCCTCTCGCCCCTCCGGTTCCTGGAGGAACCGTGAGAAACCAGACCCTCAATGGCGCGCTCTGCTTGCTGGCAGTGTTCGCCCTCTCCCCGAGCCTCGAAGCGGCACCGATCCAAGAGGGCACCTTCACGGCCCGGGGAACCTTCGCGACTTCGGCCACAAAGCGCACGGCGACCAGGCTCACGCTTCAGTTTCGCAGGCTCACGGCCGATACGTTCGAGGTGACCCGGACCGAGGCCAAGACCGGCGTTTGGCTCGGCCGAGGCAAGGTCTTGGGACAGTCACTGGTCGTGCAGTTCCGACGCAGACGCGGGATCGCGGCCTCGCTCAGGAGCTCCGCGAGCGCCTCGCGCAGCGCGACGACCCGAGCGGTCTTCTCCTTCTCAAGCCAGGAGGTGGTCTACGCCCGCTACTACCCAGGGACTCGCTCCCAGAAGCTGATCGGGTTCGAGAAGGGAAGGCGGGCGCGCGGAGGTGAAGCCAAGCTCGGCGTCAGGCGCTCCAAACTCTTCCAGATCGTCATCCAGGCGGCCAACAGCGCCCCTCTGCCAGGCACGACCGCTGACCAACGCGCCCTCGTGACCGTCAACAACTGGGCTGGTGTAGAGGTCTTGATCGAGCCCGAGCGCATTTACAAGAAGTATGCCGAGTTGATCGAGGGAGCCGAGCACGACGTCGCGCTCCAGACCTTCGCCTGGGACAAGGACTCGCAGCCAGTTGATGAGGTGTTCCGCGGGCTGCAGCGCCTCCAAGAGCGGCGCCGTCAGGCCGGGGCCACTCGAGCCGTCAAGGTTCGGATCCTGATCGACACCATGACCTCAGGCATGAACATGAACACCAAGACTCAGGACATATTCCTCGAGCTGCGGATCATGCGGAGCGAATACAAACTCGACCCTCAGTTCGTCGATCTCCGGGTTGGTGCTTATGACCACAAACTGCTCGGCTCGATGCACTCCAAGAGCCTCGTTGTGGACGGGCGAGTGGCTGTGCTCACCGGCGCGAACATGAACAAGAACGACAACTGGGACACGGGTGAGCACGACGCTGGATTCGTGCTGGGGGGTGCGGTCGCGCTCTCCTTGCTGGCCGACTTCGACGACGCCTGGCTCAAGAGTCGAGTCTGGAAGGCAGGTGACTTTGGCTACGGGAACAGGTGGATGCGCGCGCTCCCTATGGCGGAGGCGACCCGGATCCCCTCACGCGTCGTGCACCGAATCGCGCCCCCCAGGCCAAGCGAGCGGCAGATCCCAATGATGGTCGTCGGCAAGCAAGCCCGCGACGGCTTGTTCCCCACGCGCAAGACGGGTCATCCGCTCAATCGGACCTACCTGGCCCTGCTCGACAACGCCAAGCGGGAGATCCACATTCAGACCCCAAACCTGAACGAACGTGAGATCAAGGCAGCTCTGGTGGCGGCTGTGAGGCGGGGGGTGCGGGTCAAGATGGTGCTATCGAAGGGCTACGAGAAGTTCGCGGAGTCAATGCCCTATCAGGGCGGGACAAATCAGGAGAACGTCGAGGACCTCTACGAGCGTCTCGCTCGCGCTGGCGTCGACTCCCCCAAGAGTAGGCTGCAGATTCGTTGGTATCGCCACGGCTCCGCGAGCCGCGGTCCGGTCGAGGGGAACTCGGCCAAGGCTAACCACGTCAAGTACCTGGCCGTCGACGGTCAGATCACGCTCGTGACGAGTCTGAACAACGACACCCAGTCCTGGCGGAGTTCACGTGAGATCGGCGTCGTGATCGACGACGTCGCGACCACGCGACGGTGGGGGCGTCAGCTGTTTACGCCTGACTTTAGGAACGGCGTCCAAGTCGACTGACAGAGCAGATCCGCGTCGAGCCGTGCCGCCTCGCCTACCCAGAGGAGCGAACTGTGGACCCCGTTGGACTTCCCTCGATCACCGCCGTAGGCCGAATGATCGGCACGCCCACGTCCATGTCCCCAGAGCAGGTTCGAGGTCGGCGAGTTACCCCCGCCGCCGACGTGTGGGGTCTGGGAGTCCTGCTCTATCAGGCGCTGACGCTCGAATTGCCCTTCCAGGGCATCACCGTCTGCGACCTCGCCGTCGAGATCGTGACCGCCAAGCCCGTCTCTCCGCGGGCGATTGATCCCTACGTCCCTCGCTCGCTCGAGTCAGTGTGCCTCCACGCCCTCGCTCGTCATCCTGAGGCCAGGCCTCCAGACGCGGGGCCCTTCGCGTCTGCATTGGAGGCTGCCCTGGGGAGCAGCCCATGCCTCTAAGCGTGGTCTCCATCGGGCTCTTTTTCGGTTGGCCCGCCCCGCCACCCCAAGCGCTTCCGACCCAGGCCGGGCCGGTCGACGTTCTCGCCTTGGCCCCTACTTCCCGCTGAGTCCGTAGCGGTCGAGCATGCGATAGAAGGTCGAGCGGGGGACATTTAGCTTTCGTGCAGCCGCGACACGACTGCCCTTCGTCTCGAGGAGGGCCGCCACGACGAGATCCCGCTTGACCTCCTCCAGCGTCCGTGAGGGCTGATCCGGAGCGCCAGCCTCGCGAATCTCACGGGGCAACGCCTCGGGCGTGAGTTCACCCCCAAAGGTCGCCAGGCGGACGCAGAGGTTGTTGAGTTCGTGGAGGTTTCCCGGCCAGGAATACTGGACCAGCGAGTCGAAGACCTCAGGGGCGACCGGACCGTGACCCGGAGCCTCACGCCCCAGGAGAAACACAAAGAGCTGAGGGACATCGTCGACGCGCTCACGGAGCGAGGGAACCGAGATCGATTGAAGCGAGAGCAGGCAGCGGAGGTCTTCAGCGAGCCGGCCTTCGGCCACTAGCTGATCCGGGTCGGAGCTCATGGAGACGACGACTCGGGTCAAGAGGGGCTGGGGGCGATCGCTGCCCACCGCGCAGAAAGCCCGCTCCTTGAGGACTGTCATGATCTCCCTCTGCAAAGAGAGGGGGATCGAGTCGAGGTCCTCCAAGACAAGCGTGCCCGAGCTCGCTTGGACCAAGGCGCCGTCCTTGGCGAGGCCGACGAGGTCTAGATGCCCAAACAGCTTCCCTCGCAGGTCGCGCTCGTCGATTCCCGAACAGGGGAGCGAGACGAACTCACCCTTTCGAATGCTCCGAGCGTGAACCTCTCGCGCGACCGCTGACTTGCCCGAGCCTACCTCCCCCAGGATCAAGAGCGGGGTCAAAGAGCGCGCCGCGCGATCGACCTCTTCTTGGATCTTGTGCATCGCAGGGGAGTCGCCGACCAGCTCCCCCCGCCGAACTATCGAATCAAGCGTAGGCACGAGCCGCGGAGCGGGGCTCGGGCTCGGCTCAGCCTCCGCTGCACTCACCACCTTCAACCGAGCTGTCTCTAAGGCCAGCGCTGCTTGATCTGCGAAGGCCCTCAGGCAGGGCAGATCAGCTTCGGTGAATGCGGCCTTGTCGAAGCGGTGATCGACGTAGAGGACGCCGACTGTCTCGCCTCGGAGTCGCATGGGGACGCACGCGATCGAGAGCACTCGGCGAGCCTGGACGCTGCTGATCTCGATCAGGTCCTCGTCCTCTTCGTGGGTCGTGACCACGTCTCGGTCGAGGTCTAAGACGCGCTGGACGACCGTCTTGGAGATCTTTCCGGCGGGGCTGTTGAGCGCGTCGCCGTCGAACCCGAGCGCCATTTCGACGCGCTTCTTGATTCCGCCCGGCTTCTTCTCGACTCGAACGAGGAACCCACGCTCTGCCTCGGTCAGCTGGATCGCTGAGTGCACGATCAGATGAAACAAGGGCTCGAGGCTCTCCTCCCGAGCCAGCGCAGCCCCCACTTCGCGAAGCCTACGAAGCCAGGCCAATTCTCGCTCACTCGTCATCCCGTCCCCTTGCTCTCATTGCCGACCTTACCCCCCCCACGACTCGACAGTGAGCACGCTGATGGTGGCTCCGACTCCGACCGAGCCACCCCGTTCACCCAGGCCAAGAGAAGAGCCCGCGGGGAGCGCCTGAGGGCGTCCCCGCGGGCAAGCGGAAGAGGGGAGTGGTTGGAGAATGAAAACAGAGCTCAGACTTTGGGGAGTCGGGTCTCGTACTACCAGCGCGGAAGCGCTGACTACTGCCAGCGCGAAAGCGCTGACAGTGGGAATCGATGTTGCAGTTGTTACGGAACTCGTGAGCGAGCGTTGGCGCCTCGCTAGTCCTGCCAGGACACAGACGGAGCGCGGTCTGTGCCCACTGGAGATTGGCGGATCTGACCCTAGTCGAGCACCAGGCAGCGCTTGGGATCCCCGCCAGAATGGCCCAGCGGAGCAAGAGACACCCCCTCCGGCTGAGCGACGTGACCGACACCCGTCGGGCTCGACGACGGCTAGTCCAGCAGTTCGTTGGAATCCGAGCGCAGCTCGCTCGGCTCTCCTCAAAGTTCCTGATCTCGCAGCGCAACTCCGTCGCGTTTGGCGAGCTCGTCAAGGAGGTCTATCGCGGGGGCAAGCGAATCGCGATCGTGTTTGGGGTCGGCCACATGCCCGACCTCGAGCGGCGACTACAAGAGGAGTTCGACTACCGTCTGACCAAGACCGAGTGGTTCGACGCGCTCTACGAGGACCAAGACCTCGCTGAGCAAAGCCGGCTGAAGAGTCGCAATCCAGAGGCTCCCCGTCCAGAGGCTCCCCAGCCAAAGCTCGACCCACCCGGTCGCGAGCGGCCAAAGACTCGTGAGTTCTAGGCTCTCGTGCGTCAGCGAATCGTTCTCCGAGCCTTCAGGCCAGGTGTCTCGGCTTGGCCAACTGGGAAGGCGCGCCCGGACGATCGTTCGGGCTGGTGCAAGAAAACGTCCTCGGCGCACATACGGGATCCCGAAACTCGGAGGCGGCGCGTCGCGGCCTGGAGACACTGGCGTCCCCTTCCGATTCTGCCCCTAGCCCTGGCCAACAAAGAATAGACAGAACAGGGTCCTTTTCCTCCTTGGCGTGGTGCCCGAGACCCTGGTCAACGAGTGGGCGGGGTTGTGGTTCGGGTGACCCCTCGGGGGCCACCCAGCTTGGGTCGGACTTCTAGCGCGAACGTGGGTCGTCGATTGCGAGTGCGGTCCCGCCGCGGACTCCGTCGACGACCTGAATACTCTCTCCCAGGAGGGATGCGTCGATCGAGATCGCCTCGCGCGGGGCGAGCTCAACGATCGCCGCGACCGCGTAGAGGTCGTAGCGAGCGCTGTTGGCGATCCACTTGAGAGCAGACGCGCGCTGCACTGCGGTTGAGGCCCCCGCGAGGCGGTGAACTTGGTTCGCAAACCTTAGGGCTCGTTTGAGCTGAAACCTGGCCGCCTTGTAGCGATCGCGCTGCCGGACTCCTGGACGACCGTGCCGCTTGTCGGCGTCGGCCATTTTGCTCAACCCCAAGGACGTGGACCAGATCGGTGGCTCACCCTCGATCACCTCATAGGCCCGGGTGTAGGCAGCGAGGAGTTCACCTTCAGATCGGTTCAGGATACTGGCCAGGCCTCGCTCGCTCACCTGAACATCGACTCGGGCCGAGGTCTTACCGTAGCGACTCAAGAGCGGCCCTCGATCGGGAAGGGGAAGGCTGCTCCCCCCGTCGAGGCGCCATGCACGGAGGAGGCGCTGAAAGGCCTGCGCTTCGCTCTCGCGGGTGATCGGATCGACGATTTCGTAGCGGAAGCGCAGCGAGCGGGAGACCCGCTCCGCCCCGGTCTCGTCGTGGCGGAGCTTTCGGATCATCTCGACGTCGACCCGCTTGTGCCGCTCGTGGTCGAGCACTTCGAACTTGAAGTCGCGCTGAAAGCGCCACACCTCATACTGAGTTCGCCCCGATTCATCTTCGACAGAGAGGTCTTGGAGGCGGATCTTGCGGCTGGCGGAAATGCTTAGGATGCTCAGGTCGAGCGAGGCCGCCAGGTGGGTCGTGGTCTCGGCATCGAGAACCCTGTGATCGAGGACGACCCCACTCTGAGAGTCGAGGGCGAGCTTGGCCGCCCGGGTCATGTCGCCCCGAATCGCCCGTTCGTATGCCTCTCGAGCGGGTGCGCGCTGGAGGTCGAAGCGAAAGGCCAAGTCGAGTTCGTCGTCCTCGGTCTGAGTCGCGCTCGCCTTGATCTGAATCCGGATCACGCGCCGAATGATCTTCTTGGCTCGCTTGATCGCGGCCCCTTCGGCCTCCTCTATGACTCGGGCGCGAAGCTTCGGCGAGAGCTTGGTCAAGTCGACCAAGGCTTCGTCTATGTACTCAATCGCGGGCGCGAGCTGCCGACTCGCCTGGCCGCCGTCGAGCGTTGCCCCGATCAGGAGATCGGCCGTGAGCCCCCGCTTCCTCTTCTTGCCGCGGCTCAAGCGAACCCGAACGCGCTCGCGAGGGAGCCGCTCGACTTCGAGACGAGCGCGGCCGCTGATCTTGTAGAAGCCTCCAACCCGCGCCGAGGCTCCGATCCTGAGGACGTCATAAACGTTGGCCACTTCGTGTCCGACTGAGAGGTTCCCTGAGACCGCTATGTCGGCCCGCCCTTCGAAGACCCGCACCGCGCCGACCGTCATTCGACGCGCCTCCTCTGCGTCTAGAGGGAGATCGAAGCTGCGAGCGGCGACTTGGCGGAGATCGGCGAGCGCGGTCTTGACGTCCTTGACCCCCTTCGGCATGGGGTAATGGTCTGTGACGCTGTAGTCGACTCGGGCACCGGCGCTGAAGCCGAGCCCGATCGAGACGTATCCGACCGGGATCGAGGTCGAGAGGGCCACGCGTGGGCCGCCGTGCACGTTGCTCTTGATCCAAACGTGATTTGGCTCGAGACGACTGGTCTCGGCCTGACTCGGGCTCAGTTCGGCGGGTGCAAGCGCCCTTAGCTTCCCTCCGACGCCCACGTGGAAGAAGCTGCCTAGCCCGAAGCTCTCGTCGAACTTAACGCCGTCGTAGGCGAGCTTCTTGCCCTTCTTCTTGACCTGGGCGCGAACCTCGCGGTCCGCGATCGCGATCAAGTGGCGTCCGCGCTGGAGAATCTTGCCCGCGAATCCGGGCTCAGCGCTCGTGGCCTCCGCTTCCAGGGGCGGAGCCGCCCGGCGCGAGCTCCCCTTCGCGTGTCCGACGCCTCGGCGCGAGCGGCTGCGAGTCTCGAGGGACCCGTCGGGGCCCAACCACAGCTTCATCTCGAAGGAGCCCCGCTGTTCTCCTGCGAGGATTCCTCGAGCGCCGACCGCCTCGTCGATTCGAACTCGAAGCTCCCCGGCCTCAAGCGAGCCGAGGCCGCGGTGCTGTTCTTTGGCGCCGTTTGCGTACGTCGCCTGCCGGGTGATCTCGACACCCCGGCCCGGCAGACCCACGAGGGTAACGAGGAGCGTGTAGTCGCCGCGAACCGAGTCGGTTCCCTTGAGGTGGTAGGTCACCTTGCTCGTCGAGATCCCCTCGGCCGAGCCCGCCCTGAGGTAGCTGGCCTTCACGAAGCGGACTCGCCCGTTGAACATCAGGCTCGCCCAGCCCGCGTTGATCCGGATCACCTCCACGCTGGCGCCCTTGGCCAGAAAGCCAACCGGGGTCGAGCGAGCGGAGGCTCCGCTGCGCACGGTCAGCTTGGTGGTGACCACGAACGCGCCCTCGTTGAGCCCGGCGCGTCGGTGTGGAGCCGGCTGAGCGAGTGCGGGCGAGATCCCCAGCGCGCTGAGGCTGAGAAGGAAGGTCAAAATGGTTGGACGGTTCATGGCTGCTCTCCGGGGGGCCTAGCGCAAGCGGAGAACCTGGGCGCAGCGCGTCGCTAACGTCTTTGTCGGGCGCAGAATCCCAGAATCGCGACCCACCCGGGACGGCTGACCAAAGCCGCGGAGCAAGTACGTCTTAGTCGGTTCCAGTTCGTCGCAGCGCGTTCGCTCCCTCAGGCAGAGTCGAGGACGACTTCCGCCCGCTCGGAACTGCGAGTTCCAGCTCTCAAGCGCTGGAGGACTCGCGAGGTGTCGCTTCCGAGGAAGAGCACGGCGTCGAACTCCCGATCCCGTGAGGTCCTGCTCATGACGTTGAGTTGGTGGCCCTGGGCGCAGATCTCGCGGCAGAGCCCGTCAAACTCTGGAGCGTCCGAGCCAGGTCCGAGGACCACTGCGATTCTTGCCATGACTTATCCCCCTGGGTGTTTGGTTCGATTGTGGATCCACCTACGAGAAGAGCCCAGAGCCACAAGACCCTGGGCTCCCCCGAGTGGCGCTAGAGCGACTTCAGATACTCGATCAGGTCGGTTCGCTCACGGGGAGAGAGCCTGCGTCCGATCACGCCGCGGGAGCGGGCCCCGTTGCGGAATTCGTGGCCTGCGTTCGAGTTTCCAGTCTTGGTCGTGTCGAACAGGAAGGTCCCAGCGCCGCTGGGGAGGCTCTGAAGACCAACCTTGTCGACATCAAACACCTGCTTGGCTCCCAGGCGGAAGGTCCGGCTGCGCTCCGCGACTGGGCTCAACAGCTCGTACAGGTTGAGGACCGAGCCGTTGTGAAGGAAGGGCCCCGTGGCCCAGACTCCGTCGAGGGGGCGCGCTCGGTAGGCGAGGGGCGCGCGGTAGTCGTTCGGGCGTCCACCCGTCATCTCTCGCTCCTGAGCAGGCGTCAGGCGAAGCTCAGCGAACTGACGGTTCATGACCCCGTCGGTCACCATTTTGAGGGCCTCCCCAGCGCTGATCGTCCCGCGGTTCATGGCCCCCGTGTCAATCAGGCGGTTCCGAAAGAGCGTCGCCGTAGAAGGGTCGGTCCCGATCACGTCTAGGCTGAAGAGCTTGACGTCGAGGAGGCGCTTGCCGTAGGCGTTGGGGAGGGTCAGGTCCAGGTCGTGGCAGTTCGCGCAGTTTTGCCTGTAGAGCCTGCGACCTCGGCGCCAGCGGCGGGAGTCAATGAACCCCGGCCACTTGGGTGCAGCGATCGCCGCTCGCGCCAGCTCGGTCTGGTGAAGCGCGCGAATGTCAGCACCCGTCTTGAACAGGTCGGGGTCGGTGGGATTGGTCAAGACCGGTGTCGCGCCAGCGGCCGTGGCGGCGGCGACGTTTCGCCCGAGGGGCTGGGTGATCGAGCCGTTGTACTGGACCCAGTTGAGACGAGTGATTCCCCACATGTGAGGGAGTCGAACCGGTCCGTTGGCAGGCGTCAGGTTGCTGAGGGCCAAGCCGCCAAAGAGGCCGTTGCCGCCTCCGGTCAGCGCGTCCAGTCGTCCGAAGCCTCCTTCGGTGGCCTGATCGAGGCCGAAAGCCGCCGCCGCGTCGTTCTTGGCCTTGCCCGCTTGCAGCACTGCTCCCAGTTGCTGGCCGAGGGCCGCAGCTGCTGCTGGGTCGTGGTTCTGTCCAAGAACGCGGGTCGCAAAGCGCTGGAACTTGGCCGGGTCAAGGGCCGTGGCGCCGAGCGCCTGACCAAGCGTGGTCCGGAACGCCCCGAGGTCGACGCTCCCGCGTCCACCTTCAATGCGCAGCGGCTTCCCCTGGAACTCGACCTCAGCGGTGTGGCAAGCCCCGCAGCTGAGCCCGACGGTCTTAACCTGGCTGGTGGGGTCGGTCTTGGTCGAGAAGCCCACCGGGAGCCGCTCGGGGTCACTGGCCTGGGTCGGATCGGCGAGGAAGCCGAAGGCCCCGAGCGAGTCCTGGTCGCTAAAGAGCTGTTGGCTGGTCGGCCGCTCGAGGGCCATGAACCACGCGTAGGGCAGGGTCACGATCCCAATGTCGGTCCGGTGCCACGTGCGGCGCTGGTCGCTGGTCCAGCCAGCGTTGGGGACGGTCGGGTCGAGGTTCCCCGTGGCCGTGGCCAAGACGGTTCGGCAATCGGACGCGAACAGGGTCAGAGTCACGGTGCGTGCGTTGAGGGCGACTTGGAGGTGGTGGCCTTGCGCTCCACGGACGCGAACGAAAGCGCGTCCACGGTGCAGCCGGCCTCTCGCTCGCAGGACCGCGGTCGTCCCACCGGTGAAGGTCATGCGGAGATTGAAGCGCGCCGATCGGCCTGGAAGCCGATAGCGCACGTCGAAGGACCCTGTGAAAGGCCCGACGCGGGTGTAACTCCCCGAGTCGAGCAGGTAGCGAACCGTTCGACGGCTCGACGCGGCGCGCTCGCGATCGACAGCGCTGCCGGTTTGGTGATCCGCAAACGCAGGCGCAGCCGATAACAGGGCGGCCAAGCCGATTCCGAGGGCTAGGGTTGGGACAGGGAGGGCTCTGGGGGCTCTCTTCATGGGTTCCTCTTGGGGGGTTGTGTAGTTCGCGCGTGAAGCGCTGAGTGATGACGCAACGCGCAAAGCGAACTCCAATTGACGACCGGAGACCAAGGGCTTAGCCCTAGGTTTGGTGGACTGCCCGCCGTCTCGATTCGGACGAGGGTCCGCGTCTTTTGCCTGAGGCTTGCGCTCAGATTCCGGGAAACAGGTCGAGCGACCGAATGCAAGGGGCTTCGCGGCCCCACCTCGCAAAGTCCGAGGTGTCCGACTCGCTGGCTCCCTGAGCGTGCCACCTACGAACCAAAAGGCTCGCTAGCGAACCAGAGCTGGGACACCCCCCTGGACAAGCGTCCGTTTCGGGACCGGAGGCCGGGTTGAGCTTGGCGTTTCCATGGACTTAGTGCGAGCCCCCCCTTTGGCGCGGAGTCTGCGCGAGCCCCTCCCATGAAGAACACGCCCCTCGTCCTGACGTTCCTCTCCCTCGCGCTCCTAGCGGCCCCGGCCAGCGCCCAGCCCCTCGCGCCAATGCCTCCAGTCGGCGCTGGGTCCTTCGAGGACCTCTTCGCGCCTCAGCCGGCGCGAACCTACTTTCAGCACGCCGATCGGTTTCCCTTCAGCCAGGACAAGGCTGGGAAGTTCGACGCCGTCAACGCGTGGTGGCTGGCGGAGGCCTCATTGGGGGCCAAGTCCATGGCGGATTCAAGGCGGCCTTCGACTCGATCTGGCCCGACGTGGAGCAATACCTCAAGACAGCTCCGAGCGACGTCTGGTTCACCGGCCACAGCCTTGGAGGTGCGGTCGCGACCCTCGCCGCTGCCCGTCATGGATCGTCTGCACGGCTCTACACCTACGGATCCCCACGCGTTGGGACCCCAGCCTTTCGGCCGGCTTGCATAAACTGGCGCTTCGCAGCTCGCACCCCAGCCAGGAGCACCGAGCCGGCCCGGGCCCGTTACCGAGTCGGCGAAAACACCCTCCGAGGAGAGTCCCAGGCCCTCGGGGGAGCGGTGACTCAAGAGCGCCTTCGGCGGGCCAGGTAGGCAGTCGATCGGCGATCAAGTCACAGCTCGCCGGAGATTGCGCCCCAGGGGGGCGCTACGGACACTAGGCCAGTGACTTTCGGCGCATATCTCCCCGGCCCGGGCGACGTGGTGGACTCCACCTACCGGATCGAGGCCCTCCTTGGCGAGGGGGGCATGGGCAGGGTCTATCGCGCCTACGACTCGGGCCGAGGCCACGAGGTAGCGCTCAAGATCCTGCACCCGCGCCTGGTGACGGACTTGATCCTCAAGCGCTTTGAGCTCGAAGCTCTGCTCTTGGCCCGCCTCGACGAGGGGGGCGGGGTCGTTCGGGTCTACACCTCAGGCTCTTGGCTCGGAATGCCCTATTACGCCATGGAGCTCGTCGAGGGGAGAGACTTGTCTGCGGTGATTCGCGAGGGTGCCTCACCCCACCAAGTCGCCAAGATCGTTCTGAAGCTCGCCCGGATCCTAGAAGAGTGTCACGGCGCGGGAGTTCTGCACCGTGATCTCAAGCCGGCCAACGTCCTGATCGGGGAGACTGGGCAGGTCAAGCTCGTCGACTTCGGAATCGCAAAGGACATTGAGCACTCGCAAGTCGAAGCGCTCACCCAGACTGGAGAGGTCAACGGATCCCCTGCCTACATGGCACCCGAGCAAGCGCAGGCTTCGTTCGGGGCGCAGGGACCCCGCACAGACGTCTATGGCCTAGGCGTGATTCTCTACGAGGGGCTCGCGGGCAGGCCGCCCTTCGGTGGCTCGTGGATGGCCGTCCTCTCGAGCGTCGTCGCAGACGTGCCTCCCTCGCCCTCGAGCCTGCGAGCGGGAGTCCCTCGCGACTTGGAGCGCGTGTGCCTAAGGGCCATGGCCAAGCGCCCGGAGGATCGCTACTGCAGCGCCGAGGCCTTCGGAGACGATCTCGCTGAGTTTCTCAAGGAGGGCTCGGTCCAAGTCGAGCGGTGGTCCGGTCCTAGCTCGCCAGGGGTCTGGTTACGAGCTGGAGCCCTTCTAGTTGTAATGCTCTCTGCGCTGCTCGTTGGTGGGTGGGGCTGGAGCGCGAGGCAGGCCGCCGAAGGGCGACAGCTCTTGGAGCGAGTCGCCGAGTTCGACGGGTATCGCTGCGCGAGCGACTCGAGCCAGTGCCAGGGCGGGGACCACACCTTGGCGAACTGGGCCTTCGGCCTGTCCCCAGGTGAGGCTGAGCCGAGCTCCGCCGAGCTGGAGCAGGCGTTGGAGGACCTCTCCCGAGCGGCCACGCTCGGCGCGCGCTCCCCTGAACTCGAGGACCGCCTCGAAGCTCAGCGACGGTTGCTGGTGCTCCGCAGCGGAGGAAGAGTCAGGTCCCCATCGGGATCCAAGGGCGATCGACTCACCGTGCCCACTCTGGTGTTTGCCCTCGTCCTTGAGCACGAGGGCAAGCACCTCGCAGCACTCGAGGAATGCGCGCGCGCCCGCAGGGCTGGGGATCGCCCTTCGCTCACGATGAAGGTCTCACGAGAGACGCTCGCGCGCGCTTACCTGGCACGCGTTCGGGGCGCTCCGAAGCTCACCGCGGCACGGATCCGTCGATCGCTCGACGAGGTGCTGCAGTGGACGACCGAACTACGGATCTCGGACGCCGACCTACCCGAGCTGTTAGCGGCCCGTAAGCAAGCAACCATTGAAGCCACAGCCCCGCTCTGGGAGGCGGCTCTCCCAAAGCGCCCCCTAAGTCAGGCGGCGCGTGAGTTCACGATTCGAATCGGGACCCTGCTCAAGGATCAAGTCCCGATCGACCCGGGGCCCTCGCTCAATCACGTCTTGGAGCGACTGGAGGAGCCCTTCCTAGCGGCGGCCCAAACCAAGAGAGACCTGACGAGCGTCAGCGCAGCGGCTGCTCTAGACAACGAGCTCTCTTACTGGGCCTCCACGACGAGGTCTATCCCCGAGAGGTTGCGCGAAGCAGCCCAGGCCATGATCACGACTGGGAAGGGCAGCTCGGATCCAGAGATCTTTGTGCTCTACCTTCGCGGGGGAGGAGACGTGTTCAACCACAGCCGACCCCACTTCTTCCTCAAGCACCTAGGGGATGCCCCGCTCAAGGTCCTCCTCGAAACACGACCCGGGAGTCAGGCCCTCCACTACTGGAGGTTGCTTGAGGCCGAGCGAAGAGCAAGCGGGGGGAGCGGGAGGGAGGCTGTCTTCCGAGAGCAGGGACCGCAGCTCTTTGCGTCGCGGGTCAAGGACCTCGCGACCGACTTCCTCGTTGAAGCCCACCGGGACCTGAGCGACGCCTGGCTAGACGACGGGGATCGGACGGACCGATTGTCCAGCTACGAGGAGGGCCGCAAGTGGGCGTTGGCGGGCCAGGCATTGCTCTCAGGAAGGGGGTCGGGGGTGTGGGGCCTTCTGCTCGCGGAGGCCCGGGCGATACGCGCCCTGCGAGGTGCCAAGGAGGCCGACGAGTGGCTCCGACGAATTCGAGAGCAGGCCGGCCCGCGCTTTTCACGAGGGGATCCAATGCTGCGTGAACGCACCAAGGCGGCGACGCTCTGGGTGCTATCGGCCGTGTGGCTCGCGGAGGGAGGCCGGGAGGAGGAAGCCCTGCGGGTCGCAGAGGAGGGACTCGAGCTCGGCAGGCGTGGCGGGAGACCAGACATCATGTTCTTAGGCAGGGCGACCTGCGCTGGCATCTACCGTCGCCGCGGAGACCTCGAGCAGGCCCAGGAGGCTCTCGGGAGCATTGACATAGACCGGGGGATTCGACTCTCCCCTCCCTTCGCGATTGAGTCCGTTCGCCTGGCACGAGCCAGCGGCGAGCCGGAGGAAGCCAAGCGCCGGTTAGCGCTTTCCGTCGCGCATCACTCCCGCTTGGAGATCCCCAAGGAGGAGTGACTAATCTTGGCTGAGGAGCTCTTGGAGGAGTTCTTTGGCCTTGACATCCCCCCTCCCAGCCGCCTCCTCAAGCCAGCGCCTCGCCTCGGGAGGCCCGGCTTGCCTGAGCAAGAGCCCTAGCCGTCGCATCGCCTGGAGGTCTCCGCCCTTCGCCGCCCGGCGATACCAGGCGATCGCCTTGGAGAGGTCCCGGTCGACGCCAGATCCGGTCTCAAAGAGGGCAGCCAGGTAGGTCGCCGCGACCGGATCCCCTCGCTCTGCGCTCGTGCGATACCAATGCGCGGCTGCGGTCAAGTCCTGAGCTGTTCCCTGACCGAGTTGGAGCAGTGTTCCGCAAGAGCGCATTCCGCGGGCATGCCCCGCCTTGGCAGCAGCGTGAAACAACTTGAACGCTTGGCGATCGCTCCGGATCTCGCCCAGGCCCTTGAGGTGCAGGGCCGCGAGATTGCACATCGCCTCCGCGTCCCCGGCCTTCGCGGCCTCCCGATACCACTCGACAGCTCGAGCTTGATCGCGAGGGGTGCCGGTTCCCGACTCGAGCATGTAGGCCAGATTGCTCATGGCCAACGGATCCCCTCCCCTGGCTCCCCGCTCGAACCAGGCCACGGCCTCGGTCAGGTCCCGAGCTCCCCCGCGGCCTCGCGCGAACATGTCACCGAGGAGAACCATCGCCTTTACCTCACCCGCCTCCCCGGCCTTGGCATACCAATCGCGAGCCTTCCTCTCGTCGCGCGGCACTCCTCGACCGGCCTCCAGCATCACACCCAGGTTGTACATGGCGCCTGGACTGCCGAGGCCCGCAGCCCTTTGGTAGAGACTGGCTGCTTCTACGAACTCCCCGTCGAGATAGCGCCGCTGCGCGAGGGCCACCAGCGCAGCTGGGTCTCCGCGTTCGCCTCGTTCTTCTAGGAACCGAAGAGAGGAAGTGGGTGTCGGACTGAGCTCTGACTGGGGTGAGGCGCTGGCCCTGGCGCCGGGCTGCTCCTTCCCCGAGGCGAGCGCCTCATCAGGAGTCAACGGAGCCAACAGGGCGAGCACCAGCCCGCCGGCCACGAGGCTCACCAAGAGCCCACCCACGACCGCCCGGGTCGAGAGCCCACGCCGTGGCGACGCGGCGAACGCAGACTCCAGGGCATCCGCAAATCGGCTCCCGTCTTGGTAGCGGCGCGAGGGGGCTTTCTCCAACGCACGCAGACACACGGAGGCGAGCTGCGGGGACACCCCCCTTGTCAGGGAGGGACTAGGCGGGGACTCCCAACAGATCTCCGCCGCAAGATCTGCGAGTGTCTCCCCTTGGAAGGGGAACCGGTCGGTGAGCGCTTGATAGAGCATTACGCCCAGACCCCACACGTCAGTCCAGGGCCCGAACTCGTCGCGCTTGGCCGCGACTTGCTCTGGAGACATGGCGAACGGGGTCCCGACCATGGCATTGGAGCGGGTCAGGCGGCTCAGGCCCGAGGCAGCCGCCAGCCCGAAGTCGGTCAGGCGCGCGCGACCCTCGCCGTCGACGAGCACGTTCTCGAGCTTGACGTCCCGGTGAAGGACGCCCCGCTCGTGCGCATGACCGAGGGCCCGCGCAGTCTCAAGAACGAGCCGAACACGTTCGTCCCGTTCGAATCGCGGGAAGGCGTCTAGGAGGGTCCTGGCTCCGCGAACCAACTCATAGACCAGGTAGGGAGGGGTGGTGTCACCTAAGTCGACCAGTCTCACGATCCCAGGATGTTCGAGCTCCTTCACGATCTGCCCCTCGCGGAGGAAGCGCTCAAGACGCTTTGGATTGGCGTCGGCGTCGAGCAAGAGCTTGACGGCGACGTGCAGGCCGTCGCGCTGGAGATCCTGAGCGCGGTAAACGACCCCCATTCCCCCGCGCCCCAACTCCGCGAGGAGCTGATATCGATCCCCGACGACTTGATTCGAGGGAAGGGGGGGAGGAGATGCGACCACACCGCATTGTGGCGCGCGCCGACGACGCGGTCCACTCCTCCCGGCACCGCTCGCGCTTCCCATAACCCGGTTTTGGTCTCAAGAAGACGAACAACGGATCTGTCAGCTGAGGCGCGCACCCGGGACGGGCGTCCGATCCGGGAGCGTCTTCCGACGCGTCTCGCGGCAAGAAGGGACTTCGGAGTCACGGAGAGTCTCGTGCTCTCCCCGCAGGCTCGGGGACGGAGGACCCTCAATGAAGCCAAACCGCATTCCCCCAACTCGAGGTGTCCGCTCACGTCCGACGGATTCCGAGTTGGCCGCAGCCGCGCTCGATGGTTGCAACGACGCGTTCCGCGTTCTGGTCGAGCGCCACCAGAAGGGGGCCTTTTGGCTGGCTCGGGGAATGTTGAGGAATGATGACGACGCGCGAGACGTGAGCCAAGAAGCGTTCATTCGTGTCCACCGCTCGCTGGTCAAGTTCGATCCGAAGCTCAGGTTCAAGAGCTGGCTGAACCGGATCGTGGTCAACCTCTGTATCGACTCGCTTCGTTCGCGAAGGTGCAGAGTCGCGGTCGACCTGTCGAGTATCGGGGAGCCCCGAGACCCTCGAGCGACGCCCGACCGACTCGAGGAGGAAGAGCTCAAGGAGCGCGTCGCCCAGATCCTCGATCAGCTACCGGATCGGTACAAGACGATCATGGTCTTGCGTGATCTCCAGGGGGTCTGCGCGAAGCGAATCGGAGAGATCACGAACACTTCGCACGCCACGGTTCGCTGGCGACACCACCGCGCACGACAGCTTTTCCGAGAGGCCTGGGAGAGGACCTACGGGAAGGAGCCGACGCTCTCCCTGGCCGGACTCGCCCTGCCGCTTGGCGAAAAAGTGCTTCAGATCGGTCGCTGTGTCCGAGTTGACTCGAGATCCAAGGAGGTTGACCACCCGTGGTGAGGATACGACCCGTCAAACAGCCCCTGCGGACCTCGCGTAAGAAGCGCAACTCAGCCGAAAGGGTACCCCGTGAACCGCTCTCTACTCCTCGTCCTCACTCTCCTCGCTGGAATGCATGGCGCATTTGGCGAAGAATCCTACGTTCGATACTCACAGAGTCCGACGTCCTCCCGCGACGCCGCGCTCCAGACCGCCGTCGGCCATTTCTCGCACCCAGACCACCCCGGGCTAGAGATCGTGCTCTACGGCGTCGTGCACGTCGGCGACCTCGACTACTACAAGTCGGTTCAGAAGGACCTCGACAGCTACACGACCGTCCTCTACGAAATGGTCCTCCCCGGCAAAAACTACAAGCCGACCGAGGACGACAGGCTCTTCAAAGAGATGCAAGACGGAATGGGCAAGATGCTCGGATTGACCTCCCAGAAGGTGATCGACTACACACGCAAGAACCTCGTGCACGCCGACCTCACGATGGACGAGGTCAAGAAGGCCATGGGCGGCGAGTCATTCAGCCCAATGGGCGGAATGGTCGATAAGAGCCAGCTCCGGCAAATGCTCCCCATGATGAAGTCGATGCAGCAGCTCGGTGCAGGGATGCAAGACAACCTCAAGCGCATGATGGCCCGCCAGCTTGCGACCGCAGGGACCAAGGCCATGCCAGGTAAAATGGGCAAGGTGATCCTCTTCGATCGCAACGACGCCGTCATGAAGGTCCTCTCCAAGCAACTCAACAAGACGACCAAGGGCGAGATCGCGGTGTTCTATGGCGCCGCTCACCACCCCGACTTCGAGGTTCGTCTGGCCAAGCTCGGTTGGACGAAGCAGAGCATGCGGTGGATGACCGCCTGGAAGATCGGCGCGGGTCTCGAGGCTGAGGCCGGCAAGACGCAAGAGCCGACCGCCCCCAAGGCCACCCCGGCTCCCGCCAAGCCCAAGGCCCGCTGGTTCTAAGCTGTCAGCGCCTCGCAACAACTCACCGTTGAACCTTTGGCCCGCGGGGGTGCTCCTGAGCGCACTCCCGCGTGCCATTGTCTTGGTTGGGAGCGAGCTCCGCGCGTCTTCCCGAGACAACTGCACCTTGTTGGCCTCGCCGCACGCTCGGAGCGAGCATTTCTACCGCCCAGTTGCGACCTCTCGCGCTCGCCTCCCTGGCGTTGCCCGGTAGGTTGGTGGGGTGCCCAACGAGTCCTGGTCATTCGCCTCTCGCGTTCCAACCGAGAAGGAGCAGCTCGCCGCCGGCCCGCGACCTGCCCTCGGAGATCGCTATCGCCTCGAGGAGGAGCTCGGCCGGGGGGCCATGGGGGTCGTGTGGCGAGCGACTGATCTCGAGCTGTCGCGTGAGGTCGCGATCAAGGTCCTGAGCCGGGCAACTCCCCGGGGTCGGGCGCGCTTTCTCCTCGAGGCGTCTGCGATCGGGAAGCTCGATCACCCCAACGTGGTTCGAATTCACTCGATCGGAGAGAGCGAAGGCCAACCCTATCTCGTCCTGCAGTTGATCGAGGGCGCGACGACTCTGGACGTCGCGAGTCGCATAATGTCGGTCGCGGACGGCTTAGGCGCGATCTTGGTCACGGCGCGGGCCCTCGGCCACGCTCATGAGAGAGGACTCGTCCACCGAGACGTCAAGCCAGGGAACGTGCTCTTGGACTCCAAGGGACAGCTCTTCCTCAACGACTTTGGGCTCGTGCTCGACCGAGAGGCAGACCTGGAGCGGTTGACGCTGTCGGGGGTGTTTGTGGGAACTCCCTGCTACATGGCCCCCGAGCAACTCGAGGCCAAGCGTGACCTCGTCGGACCGCACTCAGACGTCTACGCCCTGGGCGTCATGCTCTACGAGGTGCTCACAGGGACCCGCCCGCACCCCAGCAACAGCCTGCCTTCGCTGATGTGGGCGATCAAGCGGCCTCCCAAGATCCCCTCCGCCGTCGCCGCCCACCCCTACCCGAGCCTGGATCGGGTGTGCTTGCGAGCGCTCGCGACGAACCCGAGCGATCGCTACCCTGACGCCTCGGCCTTTGCCGCAGCGCTTCACGCTGGAATCCAAGACCCAGGAAAGCGGGGGAACTCACGACCCCTGGTCTATGTAGCGATCCTCCTCGCGGTTTGGGCTGGGCTGGCCGTCGTCGGTGGACCCGAGCAGACTCCTCGTGGAGCCGCCCTCTCCCCCAGCCCCTCCGCTGAGACCTCTCCGACCCAGAGCCCGCAGACTGCGCTCGTGGTCTCCACGACCCCCCCAGGTTCTCTGCCGCTCGACCTTCCCCCTGGCTTGACGCGGACAAAAACCCAAGGCGTGGTCCGCAATGCTCGAGACGGCAGCGAACTTGTCTGGATCCCTCCCGCCAAGTATCGAGTTCGATTCGACGCCCTCTCCAGTCGGACGATTCAGCTCTCAGTGGGGTTCTACCTGGGGAGATACGAGGTCACCTGGGCCCAATACGGGGCGTATTGCAAGGCGGAGGGCATTCGCCTACCTCCGCGTCGGATCCGAGACTACGTCGCGGGTGAGCAAGACCCCGTGTTCAACGTCTCCTGGGACGCCGCGCGGGCCTATTGCGCTTGGGCTGGGCTTCAGTTGCCAGCTGACGCTCAGCTCGCGTGCGCCGCGGGCGAGTGGGTCGACCCTCCGCGAGGAAACTTCGTCGGGGACGAGGACGGCTTCCCCTTCCTCGCTCCTGTCGGACAGGCTGGGGACCTGAGCCCCACCGGATGCTTCGATCTTTGGGGGAACGTCTCGGAGTGGACGGCCGATCCGAACTGGATCCCGCTCGGCAAATTTCTGCGCGACCCCGTCCCTCCGCGCTCGGGGCAAACCAGACTGATTCGAGGTGCTCACTGGAGTCTCCGGCCGACGCCTCGCCGGAGCGAGCGCTGGCCAGGCACTTTGACGAACTCGATCGGGTTTCGGGTCTCGCTCGGGATCGGGGCTGTGTTGCCGCTGGAGGACAAGAGGGACTAGGTCTATTGAGTAGCTCAGCACCTCGCCCGAATCCGGTCCCAAGCGGAGTTCCGGAACCTCCAGCGGGTACACGCTCTCGCGATCGTCGCCTAGCGAGGCTGGACGGAGGCGAGGGCGGTGGTTCGGTGGTGTGATGGCTGGGGTCTCCAGGTTCTCGACTCAGCGAGCGAGCAAGGCGCGGCTACTTAAACCGAAGCGAGCGCATCACTCCGCGCGCGAGCGCCTCTCCGTCTGGCGAAGTCTCGCTGGAAAGCACGGTTCGGCGAACCTCGACTTGAATCATGTATTCCCCGCGCGAGACTAGGAGCACATAACAGCGCAGACTTAGGTCTGCGTCCCCTTGAGGGGGCAGGGCGCGCTGGGACTCGTAGACGATCGCGTCCTCAGCCATCCAGCGATCACAGAGATCATCTGGAACAAGGTCGCCCAGGGCGGGGAGGCGAGAGGCCTGGCCGTGCTTGAGCGAAAGTCCGAACCGCACGGCGTTGAGCCCCGCTTCGGGCAAGTCCAGGACCCGGACCTCGACCACGTCCTCACCCTCAGGCGCTCTCCACCTCGCGCAGAGGGGCTGATTGCGCTTTTGGGCCCGCCAACCCGAGGGCGCCTTAATGCTGAGCAAGCCGAGGCCGAAGCGACGGAGGTGGGGCGCAGGCGGAACGCTGGGGTCAATGGGAATCGCCCCTGGGAGGAGGGGATGCGCCTCTCCAACCTGGCCTTCGACCCAGTCCGGCGTGGCGAGTCCCGGAGTCGTGACCACCCTTTGGTTGGGACGAACCGACTTGCGCAGCCAGACGGGAACGTCGCTTCGCTCGCGCCACACTCCGTAGAGCGCGACCTTCCCCTCCTTCACGTGGAAGAAGATGCCTAGGTGGGGGAAGGTCAGGGACACACAGCCAGGGCCGAACTCCTCTCGCTCCGCCTCGCCGTAGGTCCGAAGGACGTCAGCACAGGAGTGACCGATACGAACTCCCTCGACCGTGGGCGGAGCCCCAGGCCCGCTGAGAACAAAGGACTCCACACAGGGGACCCCCACCTCGTCGTCGACGCTCGTGGTGATCCTGACCAACCACTCCGAAAACTCGTAACTGAAGAAGGCCTGGTCGCCGTCGGGGCCCAAGTAGTCTGGACGGCCGTGAAGATCCATGACCCTCGCGAGCGACCAGCCGGTCTCGAAGAGGCCTAGAAATCCAACGCCGGGGAGAAGGGCTTCGCCCCGAAGGCGACGATCAGAGACTGCAGGCTGAACCATCATTGGGACCCCTCCCGGCTGCTGCCAAGGTCGACTGATTCGGTGAGGCTCGGCTGGGGAAAAAACACGCTCATGGGTTGCTCTCCTTCTGGGAGGTCCCTGCGCATGCCACAACCCAAGCCATAAGTCCTTTGTTACAAACGAACCGTCCCGGCTTAGACTCCAGTTTCGACCGACAGTGTCCATATCTTGGACACCTTGGCCTGGCTGCACTTGCAGCGGGGTCCGAGCCTTGGTTCGATGCCAAGGTGGACTCGACTCTCTCTAGACGCGATCAAGCCCTCGTGGCGCCGGCGGGCTACGAGCTGGAGCGCCTGGTGGGGCGAGGCGCAAACGGAAGGGTCTACTTGGCACGAGCCCAGGGAGACCGCCCCGTCGCAGTCAAGATTCTCGAACCCCTGAGTGTCGAGAGCCGGCGGCGGTTTGCTCGTGAAGCTGAGCTAGGCCGCCAGCTTAGGCACCCCGCCCTGGTCGAAACCTACGACTCGGTGCTGCTCGAAGAGGGGGCCTTCCTTGTCCTCGAATACGTCCCTGGCCGACCTCTCTCAGAGGCCATCGCAGGTGGAGCGATTGGGGTCTTGGGGACGCTCGGATTGATCCGAGACGTGGGAGGTGCGCTCGCTTACCTGCACGGCGTCCAAGTCGTGCACCGGGACGTGACCCCTCGCAACATTCTTCAAACCAAACTCGGGACTCGACTCTGCGACCTCGGTCTAGCGAGACCCCTAAACGTGACCACTCTGCTCACCGACGCTGGCTCACTGGTCGGGACGCTCGAGTATCTCGGACCGGAGCTCGTGAGAGGCGAGGATGCTCAGCCAGCCAGCGACGTGTATGCACTCGGTGCCAGCGCATACCATGCCCTCGCAGGACGACCCCCCTTCCTGTTCGAAAGCCTCGTCTCCCTCGCAAACTCAATCTCCTTCAACGCCCCGCCCGATCTGCGGCGGACGTGCCCGTCTGCTCCTCCCAAGCTCACGGAGTTGATCCAGAGCATGCTGGAGAAGGACCCGACCGACCGGCCGAGCGCGCTAGAGGCCGTCACCTTGGCGCGCGGAATCAACCCAGAGGTCTAGGAGGGTGCCCTATCTGATTCAGCGCTCTCCACACCAGGTCTACCCTCTCGCGCAGGGGGTGATCTCGATCGGTGGAGGACCGCGAGACGAGATACGAGTGCCGGGCGCGCCTCCCTCGACCTGCCTCCTCAGCCTCTCGGTAGCAACTGGCTATCTGGTGTCGGTGCTGGACGAGGAGCGTCGCCGCCACGTTCGACTCGACGACGTTCAGCTTGCGCTCGAGCCGACCGCTCTTCTCGGCAATGCTGAGCTGGTCGTGGCCGGGACAGAGTTCCTGTTCTTCGCCGGGGACGCCTGTCCGATCACGAACCTGCCTCCTGACTCAACCTTGGACGCCCTAGTTCCGCTCCTCCTCCAGCGGGAGGGAGTCGCGACCCTGCTCTGCTTTGAGATTCAGCACTTCGGGCTGCTGGCTGATCTCGGAGGGCTGGAGGCTACGAGTCGCCTCTCTCGCGCTGTCGCTCGCGCCCTGCACGACGTGCTCCCCGAGAGCGCGGGAAGATCGGGGGGGGCCTTGGGAGCCTTCTCGGCGGCCGTGGCCCTTCCGCCGGACCGCGCGCTCAAGCTCGCCGAGCGAGTTCGCGGACGTGTGCGCACCCTAAAGCTGGCTTGGGCCGACAAGGAGTTGGAGCCCTCCCTGGTCGTGGGCCTGGCGCCGGTCAGCCAACCCCTGCCGCTCGCCGTGCGCACCAGTCGCTGCGAGGCTGCGGCGGGTCTACGCCAAGCGAGCCGCGGGGGAGCGAGTTTCGACTCAGACGATCCCGCGGGGGACGCGTCGCTGCTCCTCTCGCCCGACGGCTTGGCGCTGCTCGGCGTCGTCGAGAGCATTCTGAGCGCAGGCGAAACCGCGGCCTGCTTGGACTCGCTGCTCCACTTGGTGGTCAAGCAAACGAAGGCCGAGCGGGGCTTGCTCTTCCAACAGGAGCCCGACGGAGAGCTCGTCGTCGCCGCCAGCCTGGACCTGACCGAAGACCTCCTCTCCAGCTCACCTGCCCTGGCGGTCAGTCGAAGCTTGATTAACGAAGTCGCGCGAACCCAGCGCACGATCCTGGTCGACGACGCCCTCAGGGACCCGCGCTACCAGGATCGAGAGAGCGTCGTCCTCAGTGGCCTCCGCTCGGCGTTGGTCGTGCCCCTCTCGTCTGGCCAGGACACGATCGGCGTGATCTACCTCGACAGCGGCCAAGTCAGCGCACGCTTCACGAGAGTCGACCGCGATCTCCTCCAAGCGTTCGCCGCGCTGATCAGTGGACCGATCGATCGCCTTCGGAAGGCCGGTCGGGATCGCGCCAGGCTCGCCCCCCCCGCTCCGGCTCCCCAGGTCTCGGCGTCGGTTCGACGGGCGCTCGTGGGCGAAAACCCCGCCTTCCTCAAGCTCCTCGAGCGGATCGATCGCTACGCCGCGACCGAAGCTCCCGTCGTCCTCGAGGGGGAGAGCGGCACCGGGAAGGAGATCGTGGCCCGGGCCTTGCACCTCGCGTCCGGCCGCCCAGGGGCCTTCGTGGCCGAGAGCTGCACTGCGATTCCGCCCTCGCTGCTGGAGGCGACGCTCCTCGGGCACGAGCGCGGCTCGTTCAGCGACGCCCACGAGGGGCGGGCGGGCCTGTTCGAGCAAGCACACCAGGGCACACTCTTGCTCGACGACGTCGATCACATGCCGCCGCCTATGCAGGCCGCCATTTTGCGGGTGCTCGAGGGAGGTGAGGTGCGACGTGTGGGCGGAGTCGAGACCCACCCGGCAGCGTTTCGGCTCCTGATCTCGACCCAGCAGCCGCTCACCAACCTCGTCAAACAGGGACGCCTCCGCCAGGACCTCTACTATCGCTTCAACGTCCTGGGCCTGCGGCTCCCGCCCCTGCGCGAGCGCCCCGACGACATCCCCCTCTTGGTTCGCCACTTCATAGAGGTCTACGGGGAAGAGAGCCGCGGACTCCAATTTTCGCAAGCTGCGATGGCCCTCGTCAGCGCGTGCAGTTGGCCAGGCAACGTGCGACAGCTCGAGAACGAAGTTCGCAGGCTCCTCTTGGTCCATGGGTCCACGCCCGTCGAACCTGCCGACTTGGCGCTCGAGATCCGGCAATACGCCGGGCTCCTCCCAAGCGTCGTGCTCGGCGAAGGGTCGACCCTCAAGGACATGGTTGCGGCCCTCGAGCGGAAATCGATCGTCGCCGCCGTTGAGGGAAGCGGTGGGAACAGGGCGCTGGCGGCCCGTCGGCTCGGAATCAGCCGGTCACTCCTGTATCTCAAGCTGGATCGCTACGGGCTGACCTAGTGGGGTGTCAGGAGGCGAATCGGCTACATTGCGCCAGGGGTCTCGGTCGACGGCCCTCTCCGCGAAGGAACTAGGACTGATGCCCCCTCGCCCGCAGTCACACCACTCCGGAGATCAAATCGCAGGCCGCTACGACCTGCGAGAGGAGTTGGGGCGAGGCGGAATGGGCGTCGTCTTTCGTGCCTTCGACCCAGAGCTAGGGAGGGAAGTCGCTCTCAAGCTCTATCGGGGGCCCCTGACCGAATCTGATGCACTCGAACGCTTCGAGCGCGAGGGTCGGATCGCCGCGAGGCTGCGTCACCCGCACATTGTGCCCGTTCATGACTTCGGCCTGTTCGAAGGGCGACCCTACCTCAGCTTCGCCTTGATCGAAGGAGCTCGCAGCGCTGACCAGTGCTTCGAAGAGTTGAGCGTCGCCCAGCGGGTGGCGCTCGTGCGAGACGCAGCGACAGCCCTCGGTTACGCCCACGCCCTCGGCGTGATCCACCGCGACGTGAAGCCTGAGAATCTTCTCGTGGACCCTTCCGGGCACGTGTGGGTCACCGATTTCGGAGTCGCCCGGGCAAGCGGGGAGTCTCGCTTGACTCGGACAGGTCAGTTCGTGGGGACTCCGACCCACATGGCGCCCGAGCAGTATGCAGGCAGCGCAGGCGAGATCGGTCCTCCGGCCGACGTGTGGGCGCTCGGAGTCGTCCTCTATCAGTCCCTCTGTGGGCGCCTGCCCTTCGAGGCCAACAACTTGCTCGCCCTCGTCTCGCTGGTCGCGACCACGACGCCTCCCAAACCTAGCGAGCTCGATTCGCAGGCGCCGAGGGCTCTAGACGAGGTCTGCCTCTCAGCGCTCGATCAAGATCCAACGCGGCGCCCTCGTGACGGGGCGGCACTCGCGCTCGAGCTCGACCGATACCTCGCGGGCGAGCTCGCGCCCGATCGAAGTCCGGTTCTGCGCACTGGGGCGTTCCTCACCCTGATCGCGATCGGACTCGCGGTCTGGGCGGCGACCCTTTCGCGAGGAGAGCCAAGCCTCCCCCCTGGCCCCTCCAGTCCCAGGTCCGAAGTCGCCCCCCCATCTCCTGGCCCCCCGACTCCGCAGTGGTGGACTCTAACGCCGGCAGATCGGCGCCCCCCCTTGCCTCTCCCCGAGGGGGTCACCCGAGCCGCCAGGTCGTTCGTCCTGACGCGGCGCGGCCTGAAGATCCCCTTGGTGTGGGTTCCTCCTGGCACCTTTCGAATGGGCTCCGACCGTGACGTCAGCGAACGCCCCGTGCACAGCGTTCAGATCACCCGGGGGTTCTTCCTCGGCAAGTTCGAAGTCCGAGTCAGCGACTACGAGCGGTTCTGCGAAGCGACCGGCCGGGGCCCCCCCTCGCGGCCCTACTTCGACCAGGAGCAGACCCACCCCGTCGTGGGGGTCAGCTGGGAGGACGCCGCGTCGTTTTGCACCTGGCTGGACGCCCGGTTGCCGACCGAGGCGGAGTGGGAGTGGTCGGCTCGTGGTCCGAAGAGTCTGCTCTACCCATGGGGGAATCAACTGGCTGGGCCCAGGCACGCCAATCTCCGCGGGCACGAGGACCGCTTTCGGACGACGTCTCCTGTCGGCTCCTTCCCAAAGGGCGCCTCCTGGATCGGGGCCTTCGACTTGGCAGGGAGTGTGTGGGAGTGGGTTCAAGACCACGACCACGTTTTCGTCGCGAGTGACCAGATCGACCCAACCGGTCCGCGAGAGGGAGCGCTGCGGATCCGCAAGGGGGGGTCCTACTCCAGCCAAGCGAGAAACCTCACCGCCACGAACCGCAATCCGACGGCTCCGGGCAAGATCCAGTTTGACCTGGGGTTTCGAATCGCCTTCGGCTCGTGAGCAGGGGCCAGTCGAGAACCGTCTCGATCCGGACGCCGGTCCGAACGCCTGAACCGAAGGCCGAGACCTACCTGGGCCCAGAGCGAGACGGCCTTGAAGCCGACCGAACCCTATCGCGCTGGAATCACAGGGGTTAGCCGAACGGCCCGACTCGTGCAAAGCCTCGGGCAACAGCAGGAGTCACGATTGTGAACACAACCCCCCTTTGGACCGCAGCCCTCTTCTCCCTCGCCTTGCTCAGCCCTCTCCAGGAGGCTCACGCCGAGAGCTACGTCGTGATGCGCCTCGTGGACGGCCCCGCTGAGACCCGCGTTTTAGGGGTCAGCAGAAAGAAGTTCCCCGACTGGGCCAAGTCAGCCCGGCGCCAACTTGCGAGGCGCGTCGAGAGCGCTGGCGGCCAGATCCTCAGCGCAGGCGTCGCTATGGACCCCGACTGGCGGCGCTTCAAGCTCCCCGCGGCGATTGAACTCCCGCTCGGGAACCAAGGCTCGATCAAGCTGCACGTGGATCGTCGTCACTGTCGAGTCGACGTGGTCTTCGAGTTGAATGGCCCGCTGCCATCCACCCTCAAGGGCGCGGTTCAGCTCTCACCCAAGAGCCTGGTCGACGTGGCGATCCGCGCCTATCGCGAACCGTCGGAGCCAAGACGAGGAGGCTCCACGGGTCGGGAGATCCGAGCCCGCATGACGCTCGCGGAGTTCGCGCTCCTCCAGCGCGATCGCAGCGCCTTCTTCGCGACCGGGGCCGGCGCTGGACTCCTCGGCAAGTGGAATCGCCTCCTCGGAGACTGGGCGAGCGAGTCCGAGCTGAGCGAGATCCGTGCGCGCCTCTCCTTCCCGCAGCTGAGAGACGTCAACGGGCGACCGATCTTGGTCGAAGGGGCCGTCCTGAGCGAGAAGGCCGCTAAGCGAATCCTGGGTGTCTCTCGCATGTTCTGGCAGGACGCTCCCAAGGTCAGCGCCAGCAAGGCGGATCAGGACCTCCTCAAGCAGGCCCTGCAAGCCGCGAGTCGTGCGGAGGGGACCCAGGCTTGGAAGACCGTTCAAGACCTGCGCTTGCAGCCCTTCGCCAAGCTCTCTAAGCGAGACCTCTCGACCCTGCGTGAGATCGCCGACTCCCGCTCGAAGGGGATCGGAGTCAAGCTGAGCGACGTCGTGGACGGACTCACGGGCAAGATCTATCGCAAGTTGGCTCAACCGGTCGCCGGCAACCCGAGCAACAGTCTGAGTGACGCCTACAAGGGGCTGATCGACAAACTCAAGTAGCCCGACTCAAGCCCCGATCCCAGCGCGATCTCCCCCCTCGATCTCGAGGTGGGAGATCGTTCCGTTTTCGGGATCGGGGCCGAACTCCTCCAACCCAATCGAAACGCTAGGGAGACCCTTCCTGGGTCCATGGTCCAAGCTGAGACAGGCGGCGGGTTCGGGGCACCAGAGCGGGTGGCCTTGCGTCCCCACGCGCTCGAGCGGAGTTTGATTTGCGTTTTCCCTCGCGACAACCATCCACATGCGCCGGGAGAACCTCAGGTGAACACACGACCCCCCCGCTACCTCCAATACCGAACGATCAACCTCGAGTTCGAGGAGGACGTTCTGACTCCTGCGATGGGGGTGATCCGCACGCCTGAAGAGGCGGCTTGGCTCTCTTCTGCGCTACCGAGTGGGCTCTGCCCCTCGCCAGAGCGTCCCCTCTTGCTCCTCAGCTCGGGGTCCTGGCTCCAAGCAGTCACGATCACGCGGGTCGAGGTCACGGGTAGCCACGCGATCGTCGCCTACCGAGTCGGCTCGGCCTTCACCAACCCCGACGAGGGTCGAGAGGAGGAGAGCGTGCACTTGGTGCAGCTCCTCGAGCCCCTCCCCGAGCGGATCGATTTCGTGCAAGAGGAGCCTGAGTATTTTCGGGCTACGGCCAGACTCTGGGGAAAAGTCGTTGTGTTCGACCAGGTTTGCTGGCTTCGGGGCGCCGAACTGAGGGTCCGTAGAGGCTCGTTCTCAGCCTTGCTCTCAGGGGCGACTCCATTGCCGGGCCTGCCGGGGGCCCAGCTCTCGCTCGACCTTGGCGATGCCTGCAGCCCTCGCCTCTACACTCGCGATCCGAACCTTGTTCGAGTTCTGCAAACGCTGGGCTGGCAGGGGAGAGTACAGGGCAAGATCCGCAAGCGGGCAGGGGCGCGCTCGGGCTCCGTTGAGGTGCTCTCCCTTTGGGACGAGATCGGCGAGGTCTACAGCCGCAGGCGCCGCGCTCTGCGAAACGCCAGCAGCTCCCACCGCGGACTCCTCCAGAGGGCATAGCCAACAAGGAGGTGCCCCCTCGGATCAACTCACGGGGGGTTAGGCTGAGGGTTGGAGCCAGGGAACAGAGGGGCTCCGCTCGAGGAGCTCGAGTGCGGGACCGCGTCCCCCCCACCTGCGTGAGCGAAGTCTCCGGCGGCCACCCCTTCGACCTGCGAGGCGACTCTCCCGAGTGTGGCGAGCTGCTCGAGGGACGCTTTCGCTTGGAGGGCCCCCTCGGAGTGGGCGGAATGGGGACCGTGTTTCGGGGCCGCGACGAGGGGCTCGATCGGCCCGTCGCGATCAAGGTCCTCTGGCTCAAGGGTGAGCGCGCGCGGCTGCGCTTTCGCCGCGAAGCGGAGGTGACGGCCCAGCTCAACCACCCCAACGTGATTCGGATCCACGGCTCGGGTGAAGTCCGTGGCCACCCCTACTTGGTCTACGAACTGCTCGAGGGGGCAGAGCCGCTAGGAAAAGCCTTCGCACGTGCTCCGCTCGAAACGCGCCTGGATCTCCTCGAGCAGGTCGCGGCAGGCGTCGCTCAGGCTCACCTCCAAGGAGTCGTGCATCGAGACCTCAAGTCCGAGAACGTCCTCGTTCGTGTGGGCGGAGAGGCGGTCGTGCTCGATTTCGGTTTGGCTGGGCTCGAAGAGAGTCGACTGACCCAAACCGGGCACACCCTCGGCACGCCTTCCTGCATGTCCCCAGAACAAGTCAGGGGGCAGAAGGTCACAGCCACCTGCGACGTGTGGGCCTTAGGCGTGATCCTCTACATGGCCGTCTACGAGCGACACCCCTTCCTGGAAGAGGCCCGCGGAATCCACGAAATCCTGGCCATGATCCACGAAGCTCAGGTCGAGATCCCAGCCGGGCCCTCTGCGGCGATCCGGCGACTCCTCACCGCGACGCTCTGCGTCGAGCCCACTCGGCGCCCGCGAGACGCCGGTGAGTTCTTGCTCAAACTCCGCGCGGCCCGCGTCAGAGGACGCTCGGCGCCTCCGCTGCTGCTCGTCGCAGGGATCTGCCTCGGACTAGCGGCCCTGGGCGGACTCGCAGCGCTCTCGTCCCGTGCGCCGGAGTCGGCTCCTTCCGGCGCACAGGCGAGCCTTAACAAGCAGGCTTCGCCTGAGGCGTCCATCCCAGCGCTCCCAGTCACGCGGCCCCTCTCTGATCCCCATTTTCGGATCGAGTTCAAAGGGTGGGCCAAGGATTCTAAGGTGAACTTCGTCAGCGAGGAGGAGGTCCTCTACACGTCGGTGGACGGAGAGGCCCAACACTGGAGCCTCGTTGGCGTACCAAGAGCGCTCGGACCGACCTGGATCCTGCCCGCGACGAAGGGCCCGACTCGTGTCGTGACGCTCGGACGACGCGTCGTCGTGGCGACTGGCAAGACCTGCTGGACTCTGCTCCTTCCCCACACAGACCTCGTTCCGCTGCCGTCGCTCAGCTTCGCGCCTAGCCAGCTCGTGTTGACGGCCCACCAAGGGCAGGCCTACCTCGTCGCCATGGGAGGTGGCGGAGTTGCTGTGGGCCCCCTGGGCGGCATTATGTCCAGCGTCGACCTATCGGGCCGGTGGCCCGACGAGATCGCGGTCGGGGGAGGCAAGGTCGGAATCGTCTCCCACAAAGCCGGCCAGGGGAGCTGGCTGACTCTCCTCGACCTCAACGGAGATCCCATTCAGGCCTGGAGCCTGAGCAGTCCTCCGACCACCCTGGCGCTCTCTCCACGCGGAAATCGAATCTTGCTGGGCGATCGCGAGGGCCTCCTTCAGGTGGGAAGTGCAAAGCCGAACGCCCTCCAAGAGGCGCTCGGCGAAGGCCATGGCGGAAAGCGGATTCGCTCTGCGGTGTGGGCAGAGCGTGGGGAGCGCTTGGCGGCGGTCTCCCAACAACTGATCACGATCTGGGACGCCCGCTACCCGCAGCTCCCCCTCTACAAGGATCGCTTGCCCTTGGGCAGCAAGGCGGATCGGGTTCAGCTCTCACCCTCGGGCGCGACGGTGATCGTGAGCCGAAACAGAGAACATCTCGGCTGGCGGCTCCGTCGCCCCTAAGTTTAGCGCAGCGAGGTTCCCTCGCCGGGCGGCAAGACAAAGAGCGCGCTCGCAACTCGGTCGCCCTTCTTTCCGCGTGGAATGTTGCGAGTCGAGCCACCTGCCCAGAGCGTCGAGGAGGGCCCGCCGTCGAGGTTGAGGGCTTCCTGACAGCCAAGCTCTTTGAGGACCTCTGCGAACTCGAGCATGGTCAGGGCCCCTCCAGCCTTCTTGATCGTGGTCACGAGGAGCACGTGTTCGTCATTGAACCCGATCGCGGTCCGTCCGTAGCGGCCTCAACCATGGGTTCAGAGCAGCAAGCTCCGCTCCGCTCCGCTCCGCTGTCCTGGCAGTGAATCGAGTTGAGGGGGCGTACACGGGGAGCCGCTTCGCCCGTCTGGGCAGGTTCGGCTACCGTGACCGGGATGCTGTCTGACCCACGAGCTGAGCGCGCCGTCCTCATCTACGCCCTCGAGCGGCGATACCTCTCCCGCGAACAAGTCAACACCGCTCAACGCCGGGCGTCCTCGGGTCAGGGAGACTTCCTAAGCCTGCTCCGGCCGCACCTCAGCGACGTCCAAGTCGAGGAGCTGGCCTCTGTGTATCGGGCCAGCGCTTCGCACGCGCCACCCTTGGATCTCGAGTCGGCGACGACTCCCTCAGCCCAGCCTCCGATCTGGGTGATCGAGACGGCGGACGTCGCCGGCAATCGTGGGCCAACGGCAGACTTGGTGGAGCCTCTGGGCGCTGCTCAGGCGTCAACCACCGCTGGGTCTGGGTCTGGGTCTGGGTCTGGGTCTGGGTCTGGGTCTGGGTCTGCGAGGTACGACCTGACCCCTGGAAGTGTCTTTGCGGATCGATTTCGGATCGAAGGCGTGCTCGGCAAGGGCGGCATGGGGATCGTTGTTCGTGCCCTCGATCTCGAGCTGAACCGCCAGGTCGCGATCAAAGTCCTCAGTCACAAGCTCACTGACGCGCGACGGGACCGCTTTCTGCGCGAAGGGGAGGTCACCGCCAGGCTCGCGCACCCGGGGATTCTCCGAATCCACGGCTGCGGGGTGACCGGGGCGAACCTCCCCTACTTGGTCCTGGAGTTGGTCGAGGTGGCGCTACCCCTCGACACGGTCTTGAACTCGGACCCTATTCAAGCCGTGGAGCTCATTATCGAGTTGGGGCGAGCGGTGGGGTTCGCGCACGAGCAGGGCGTCGTTCACCGGGACTTGAAGCCGGACAACGTCCTGCTCGACGCGGACGGGAGACTTCGGGTGTGCGACTTCGGGCTGGCCTGGGTCGCTGAGGGCGAGCGGCTGACCCAGACCGGGGCAATGCTTGGGACTCCGCTCTACATGCCACCAGAGCGATTCTCTCCGCAGCCGGGGCGGAGCGCGGATCCGACCGCGGATGTCTGGGCGCTGGGGGCCATGCTCTACGAAGCCCTGACGGGCCAACACCCCTTTGAGGACAGCCCTACACTCCCAGCGCTTGTGGCCAGGATCGCCCAAGGCTCCTTTGCCAAGCCGCGGGTCCTCGCCCCGGGCGTGTCTCCCAATCTCGAAGCGGTGTGCCTTCGCGCGCTCGCGATTCGCCCAGGCGATCGCTTCCCCAACGCGAACGCCTTCGCCCACGCGCTCGCCCTCGCCAACGTCTCCGGTGAGACACCACGGAAGACGGGGGTCCTCCTGGGGCTGGGTGCGGTGGCGCTGGTGTTGTTGCTCGTGGGCGGGATCGCGGGGTTCGCCCGAAGCGAGCACAGCTCCCCCGAGCCGGCGAGCCCAGAGCCGAGCTTGAGTCGACTCGACCCAGGGCTTTCCGAGCCCAATCAGGCTGCCCAGGCCTTGGCTGCCCTGCTGCCCTTAGCTCACGAGGCGACAGGATTCAGGGAAGAGGTGCTCCAAGGCTTCGAGGACGCGGCTGCCCTCTGTGCCGACGACGCCGATCTGGCGAAGCGCATTGAGTTGGAGCGACTGGGCTACCTGTATCGCCGGGGCCGCTGGGTTGAGGCCGTCAAGGGCACGGAGCCCTTGGAGGCCGATCCCCGCTACGGAGATCGCGCTGTGCTCCTCCACGGATTCGCAGCCTACTCTCTGCGAGTCGGGCACCCCGCGCTTCGCGCCCAGGCTGCCGCGCGCTGCCAGCGCCGGTGGTTGCAGGCGCCTCCCAAGAAGACGGCGCTCCACCTCGCGGTCGGAGCGTTGGCCGCCTACCTCGACATGGACTACCCGACCGCGGTCGAGCGGAGTCGGCAGGCCAAACTCCTAGACCCTGACTTGGTGCCAGCTCTGCTCGTCGAGGGCATGGCCGAAGGCGTCCAGCTGAACATGGCGACCTCGGCCGATGCTATCCGGAAGGCGTGGGCCCTCGACCCCGATGACCCAATCGCCTGCTGGGCCTTCATGACGGTGCTGACGAAGTTAGATCGATCGGAGGAGGCCCTGGCGATCTCCGAGAAACTCCTGGTCTTGCTGGGTCCGCGTCCACCGAGCGTAACGCTGACGGATCATTGGGTTCGATTGAACAACCTCGGGCGCCACGATCAGGCCCGGGTTCTCTTGGAGGGAGCCCTGTCCTACATGCCGGGAGACCCAGAGTTCACCTATCGCCTCGGCTGCACAATGCTCAGCCTGGGCAAGAGGCACACCTACGCAGCCTGGTTAATGCGTGATGCCCACCGCAAGGATCCGCAGCTCGTAGAGGAATTCCTAGACGAATTCCCTGGGCAAATGTCGACTCGCTACCGGAGGCTCCTAGAGCCCCTGACTCCGGTGCGAACCCCGGCCGATTGGTCGCACCACATGGGGGAAGAGGCGCTGCGGTCTGGCGAGCATGCAACGGGTCTCCGCCTGCTCCGTGAGGCGATCGACCAGGGATCTAGCGGGGCAATGCTCTCCCTCGGGCTCGCCTTCCAGCAGGGGACCGGAGTGAGACGCGACGACGCGGAGGCGGTGCGCTGGATTCGAAAGGCGGCGGACGCTGGATACCCTCGCGCCATGCACAACCTCGCCGTTCGGCTCGAGAACGGAAGAGGAGTTCGCAAGAGCGCGGCCACAGCCTCTGACTGGTATCGCAAGGCCGCGACGGCGGGGATCACGATCTCGATGGTGAATCTCGGGATCGTCTTGGTCAAGAGCCCGGAAGCCTCGAACCAGAGCCAAGCTGCAGCCTGGTTTGAGAAAGCGGCCAGGGCTGGGAATCCGAAGGGAATGTTCTATCTCGGTCGCTGCCACCTCTACGGGTTAGGCGTCTCGAAGGATCCGGCCCAAGGCGTCTCTTGGTTCCGCAAGGCGATCGCGAAGGTTGACGATCCGCAACTGCGGGCGCAGGTGATCCGAGAGCTCAACGCGGCCCTGGTCCGAGACCCGGCGCTGCGAGAGCGCTAAACCGGAGGCCACGATCCTGAGAGGTCGCCCAAAGTGTGGTCTCACGCCCCCCCTCGCTAGGAAGGCGACCCCGGTCAGAATCGTGCTCCGCTTTACTAGATTCAATCTCTTAGAAACGGAATTCGTGATTCGGTCGCCACGCGAGAACGTGTCGGTGCTGCGCAACCACTCAGAATCACGAACTTCCGTTTAGGAGGAGCCCCTAGCTTGGCGGTGACTTGGCTCGCGCGACACACTCGGCGACGGCCGCTTGGACCTCCCCTGCGCGCAGTCCAGCCTCGTCGGCCGACCACACCTGAGTCGAGACGGCTTGTCCGACTTCGATTCTCACGACGCCGGGACGAATCAAGCCCGGGGCGCGCGGGAGCGTGCGCGAGTCGGCCACGACGCCCAAGGGGATCACGGGCAGCCTGAGCTGAGTCGCGAGGTGCACGACGCCCTTCTTGAAGGCTTGCAGCTCTCCGTCGGGTGAGCGGGTCCCCTCCGGGAACACAGCGACGGACCACCCCGGCGGGAGCGCGTCCAAGGCGTCGCTGAGGGCCGCTCGAGCCGCGGACGGATCGCGGCGATCGATGTAGATCGCGCAGGCGCCAAAGGCGGTCCCCAGGATCGGGACGCGCCGGAACTCTGCCTTGGCGACCCACTTGGTCTGAACGGGGAGCACGGCGGTCAGGAGCATTGGATCGAGGAAGCTCTGGTGGTTGGCCACGAACACCGCCGGCCCGACCAGATTCACCTCGCCACCGACTTGGATCTCGACGCCGCAGATCCGCATCAGGCTCCGCGCCCAGCGGTGCCCCATCAGCTCCCAGGCCCGCGACGGGCCCCGCACCCAGGACAGGATCACGACCAGGCCCGCGGCCCAGAGCGTGAACGCCAACCCAAGGGCGAATCGGAGGATTCTCATGGACCTCGCCTCTGACCTCGCTCGTGCCGGGAGGACCCTCCTCTCCGGCTGCTCCGGTTGAGTTCACACGTTCGGGGCCTTTAGCGGCGTGGCCGGTTCCAGCAAGAAAGTCACCCTAGCGAAGACTGGCGCGAACCGTGGCCGATACGCGCTCCGAGAAGGCGTCTGCCTGGGCTTGGGTCCAAGGCAGATTCGCGTGCACCATCTCCAAGCAGTAGGGGCCGACTTGGAGGATCGTGGAGAAAGAGACCGCGCGCTCGGCGGGGGAGTCATACACGATCCGAAATCGAAACCCACTCGCGCGAGGAGCCCCTGGGTAGTCGGAGAGAGACGCGGTGCACTTGCCATCCTTCATTGTTGCGGCCTCGAGTTGCTTGCCCCGCTCCTCCAGCAGCTCCCTCTCCAGCGCTACCATTCGGCGCGCTCCCGCTTCGTCCTGATACGCGAACAGGCAAACGCTGCTAAAGCCCGCTCCCGTGCGCAGTCGTCCGACGACGACCCAGAGTTGACGCAGCCCGCGCTGGCTGTCCTTGACGGCCTCGGGGCCCAGGGGCGCAAACACCGCCCCGATCATGCCAGGACTGCTCTTGGTCACCTGGACGTGAGTCGTCTTGCTCTCGAAGCCACCCGCGAGGTCGTGCATCAGCTGCGCGATTCCGGTCAGGCGTCGTGGACGGGTGTATTCCTTCTTTGGGACCTTGTAGAGACTCTCGCCGAGCTGCTCGGAGCCACCCAAGACGTCTCCTTGACCTTGCAGGATCACGCCGCGCGAGGACTTGGCCATCCTGTTCGCGGGGTCGAGCTCCAGCGCTCGATTGAAGTCCTCCAGAGCGCTCTCGTGCTTCAGGAGGGTCATCCGAATTCGACCGCGGTGTGCGTAGGCTTTGGCGCTCTGGGGGTCGAGCTGCAGCGCCCGCTCGACGTCCCTCAGCGCCTCGTCATAGCGCGCGAGCCCAAAGTAAATCGAGCCCCGGCGGATCCAGGCTCCGGTGTAGTTGGGATCGCTCAGAAGAGCGGCGGTGTAGTCCTTGAGCGCCCCCTCCGAATCCCCTAGGCCGTTGCGGTTCCAAGCGCGGCTGTTGAGCGATCGTGCGTCTCCAGGCCGCAGCGCGATCGCGCGATCGAGGGCCTGGATCGCCCGGTCGTGGTCCCCCTTGGCCTCCCACTCGTCGGCTCGAGCGCACCACCCAGCGACGGTGGTCGGCTCCTCCTCGACGGCGGGCGCCTCGGCGTGTGAAGAGGGAGTCGGCGAAGGGATCGCTGTGGCGCTCGAGACGGTGGCGGTCGCGAGCGGCGAGGCCGAGTCCGCCGAGGCAGGCGCGTCACGCCCCGTCCAGATCGCGGCGAGGGTCAGCACGAGGATCGAAGCCAGGACGACCAAGGCGACGAGGGTCAGGACGAGCCCCCTGCCACCCGGTCCAACCTCTTCCCAATCGAGGAGATCGCGCTCGACTTCACCGGCTGAGGCGTAGCGGTCCGCGGGGTCCTTCTCAAGGCAGCGGAGGCAGATCGCGTCGAGCTTGCGATCGATCCCGGGGCGCTGGGGGCGCTGCTCGCGAGTCGCGATCAAGAGCTCCATGTAGGAGTCACCCTTGACCGGCGTGTCTCCCGTCAGCGTCGCGTAGAGGGTCGCGCCCAGTCCATAGACGTCGGTCGCGGGTCCGATCTCAGCGAGCTTGCCGCCGGCCTGCTCGGGCGCCCAGTAGCCAGGCGTCCCGTAGGCCATTCCAGTCCGGGTCAGGCTGTCCTGATCTCCGTCGAGGAGCTTCGCGAGGCCGAAATCCGCGAGCCGGGGTTCACCCTCGGCGTCCATCAGAATGTTCGCGGGCTTGACGTCTCGGTGGAGGACGCCTTGGGAGTGCGCGTATTCGATGGCTTGGGCGAGCTTGCGGATCAGGCTCACCGCGACGCCAGGCGCGAGCGGACCCTCCCGCTCGATGCGAGCCTCAAGCGACTCCCCATCGACCAGATCGAGGATCAAGTAGGGCTTGCCTTCGAACTCGCCCCCCGCGTGCGCGGCGACGACGTAGCGGTGGCGAAGGCGCATCAGCGAGTCGACCTCGCGTAAGAAGCGCGCGCGCTGCTGACTGCTCGAGGCTGAGAGGACTTTGAGCGCGACGTCGCGCCCCATGCGCGTGTCGTGGGCGCGGTAGATCACCCCCATTCCGCCGCGAGCCAGCTCCCCCAGGATCGCGTAGTGCTCTATGTGTCCTTGCGCTTCCACACACCAGTGTGATCCCGGCCGCCCAACATTTTCAAGTCGCCTGGACTCCGCCTCTGGCGGCGTGCCCAGTTTGGCTTGCTGGCTCGCGCCTTTAGTCCCCCGCGGACGTTGCACTGGCGTTCGCATGGTAGGCCTTGATCATGTCGAACCCCTTCTCCCTCCGCTCGGCCAAGTGCTCGTACCAACCCTTGTTCAACTGGGTGAACTCAAGGAGGTTGCCGTCAGGATCCTTGAGCGCGGTGATCGTCATCGGTCCCATTTGCTTGGGCGGGTAGAGGGTCTCGATCCCCTTCGTCTTGAGGTGGGCGAGGAACCCGTCCATGTCGAAGACCTCGAAGGCCATTTTGACGGAGCCAACGCCCGACCCTGAGTCCTTGAAGTTCTCGACCGGGTGGATCGCGAAGTGGAGGTCCCCCAGTTCGCAGCCGTAGTGGAGCGCCGTGTCCCCGTGCTGTTCCTCCTCGAGGGGGAACTTCAGCGTGTTCTTGTAGAACTCATAGAGACGAGCTGGGTCCTCTGAGGTGATCAGGACCGCCGAGAAGTAGCCGATTCCGGTAAACGCCATCGTGTGCTCCCTTGCTTGGACCCGCGATCTCTTCGCGCGGGCTCGGGAGGAGCCTAAGGCCTTGCGGCGGCGTTTGTTACGAGAAGAGCGTTACGGCCCCCCCCTTCTCGTCGTGAGTGGAGCGAGGTCGAGGTCACCCTCGAGGCCTTGGCAGACAACGCCAGGCAAGGCAAGCGCGTCGCTGACAACGACCTCATGGGCTACGTCGCCCTCCGCGCGCCCAAGGGCGTCACTCTGGAGTTGAGCGAAGTGATCGTGCTGGAGCGGCCCCGCTCGCGCTGAGCCCCGGGTGTGATCTGTGGAGTCGTGCCCAAGGGCGAGCTTCCAGGCGTTCAAATCTCGACACGTCAACTCGAACGCAGAGAGCCAGACGCCTGGAGACGCCCAAACGACGGCCCGCGCGGTTCGCTGGAGCTAAGGTCCCGAGTTGCATGGCGAAGCCTTGTTGGCAGCCAGCCTGGGGACGGATCAGCATGAGACACACGCAGCGCAGACGACTCGCCATGGCCGGGCTGGCCACTCTCCTTGTCTGTGGCTGCAGAAGCTCTGTTGACGACGCCCCTGCGCACGCCGGGGAAGAGTCCCGAGGCGAGCTCGACGAGCTGGGAGGCCTGATCGTTGAACCTCGAGCGCTGCCCAGGGGAGCGATCGCGCGCCTGGGGACCTCCGCCCTGGGCTCGGGTGGGTATGGGCTGGCTTTCTCTCACGGAGACCGTGTCCTCTGGTCCCGTGGAGGGAGCGAGTACTCCCCCCAAGCATTCGAGTTGACCTCGGGGCGCGCAGTGCGGATCCCCGGCGAGCGGACCTGGATGGGGACCCCCATCTTCTCAGCGGACGGAACGGCCTTCGCGGCTCACCTAAAGGGTCACGAGGCTGGGGTCGGCTGTTGGGAGACCGCAACGGGCAAGCTGCTCGCCGACGTCCGAGACAAGGTGCGCATCGACTCATTCGACCTCTCGAGCGACGGCCGGCTGCTGGCCGTCGCGAGCTCGAGCCTCGAGACCAGGGTTCGCTCGAGCCGGCAAGTCTTCGAGGTGCTCAGCACCTCCTCGGGCAAGAGGCTCTGGAGAGCTCGCCGCTCAGGAGAGGAGAACTTGCAGCGCGTGGCCTTCTCGGGTCGAGCCAAAGTCGTAGCTGGCGTCACACGAAAGGGCGCCCTCGCGGTCTACGACGCAAGTGGCGGCGACTTGATCGCGACGTCTCCAGCGCCAACCGCCGAGGGCCTCGGGTTTCTTGGCTCGGGGCTCGTCGCTCAAGTGGCTGGCGCTACCAAGACACCCGCTGCGGCGGTGCTCGAGGCGAACGGCACTTGGACCCTAGTTCCTCTCTCCTTCGCGGGACTCGGCAGCCCACGCTCGTTCGCGGTCTCCCGTGACGGGCGCCACGTGGCCTATGCGCCGCGCCCGATCGACACCCAGACGCCGGGCACGGTCTTCATTCATGACCTGGCCTCGGGGCAGATCGTCCAGGAGATCCAAGCCCACACCCTTCTCGTCAACTCGATGGCCTTCTCAGCAGACGGCCAGACCCTCGCGACCGGCGGAGGCGATCAGTCCGTCAAGCTCTGGCGGGTCGCGACCGGGGAGGACCTCAACCCGAGCCTCAGGCACTGGTCGTCGGTCACGGACGTGAGCTGGAGCCCCGACGGGAAGGCGATCGCGACCGTGGATCGCAGCGGGACGCTGATCGTGTGGAGCTCCGAGTCCTTCCAGCCGATACGACGCGTTCAGCCCGAGCCCCTTCAAGTCGCTGAGGCCGGCTCCAGCGCTCTCTCCTGGTCTCCCGACGGGGCCGTCCTAGCGCTCTCGCTGAGCGGGTCCTCCGGCACTCGACTCAACGCGCGCGTCGACAGCGTTTGGCTCTTCGAGACCAAACCCTGGAGAGCGCGCGCGCCCTTGCCTGGGTTTGGAAAAACAGCGCCGGGATCCCTCGAGTTCAGCGCCGGTAGTCGGGAGCTGACCTTCGCACCCAGCGCCGGCTTCAAGGCCTGGACCCAGCGCGTCGACAACTCCACGAGCCCGGTTGAGTCCGCTCGCTACTACCCTCTGGCTGACACGGTCGTCGAGCTCGACGACACCGGGTGGGTCCTTCGCAAGCGGGGCGGCCCCCAGACTCGCCGATTGCCGGCGAGCCTTCTCGGCGGTGGGGGGAGCGTGGTCCCAAACACCCTCTCGCCCGACGGTCGCCTCGCCGTTCATTTCAACGGACGAGGGCAAGAGGACCTGCTTCGAGTCGTTGACCTCGACGCGAAGGGATACGTGATCACCGTCCCTCGTCCAGAGCCTGACGACGGTTTTGTGCGGGTCACCGACGCGGCCTTCAGCTCGGACGGAGGTCGCTTGGCGGTCAGCTTTAGCAGCGGCGAGATTCGCGTGTGGTCCACGGCCACGGCCTCGGGGGATCCAGCGAGACCCTTTCAGGCCACAGCCAAAGAGCTCGTCCGCTTCAAGCTCCATCCAGGCCAATACGCGGGGAGGTTGGCGTTCTCACCCGACGGAATGAGGTTGGTCACCGGCGGCCTGTGGGGCGCAGTCCACGTCTGGAAGATCCCCGCTGAGTGAAGGCCTGGATCCAGCAACCGGAGCGAGAGAGGGGGTCAGGGTCAGCGAGATCAGCGGGGTGAGCGCCCCAGCCGCTCGAGCGCAGCTTTGGACAACTTTCATCACCCCCAGGTTGATCATCCCGTCGGGAACGCCTTGCTCGGAGATACGGCGATACCACTTGGCGGCCTGAGCCTCGTCCTGGGTCACGCCTTGACCTCGCTCCAGCCTACCCGCCAGGCTGTACATGGCCCTCGCTAAGCCCTTCTCTGCAGCGCAGCGGCACCACTCCACGGCCAGCGCCTCGTCTTTGGCCACGCCCCGACCCTGCGCCAGCATCAGCCCTAGGTTGTGCATTGCGTCCGGGACGCCTTGCTCGGCGGCGCGCCGATACCACTCCGCGGCCTGCGCTTCGTCTTTCGTCACGCCAGCACGAGGAAGGGCGCGCCCTGCTCCTCGCCCTCGTCCAGCAAGCGAACCACGTTGGGGCGGTCGACCTTCGCAAGCGCTCCAGCCTCGCGGTCGAAGCGGGTTCGCTGGTAAGGGGTCGCATCGCGCCCCTTGAGGAGGACTTTGATCGCGACTTCGCGCCCCGTCTGCGGGTCGCGGCACCGATAGACCGCGCCCATGCCACCGCGACCGAGCTCAGCGAGGACTTCGTAGCGTCCGATCTGCACGAAGCCAGACTATCAACCGGCGGGTCTAAGGCGTTCCTACAACGGAACTTGAGAGACGCGCCCCCATTTCGCCCACCAGCGCTGTGTAGGTCTCTAGAGGGTCGCCCCCCACGAGCCTCCGCCTTCTTCAACGACACCCACCGCGAGTGAATCATGAGCCGTCTCCTAAACCCCTTGGGCTTCCCTCTCTGGTGCGGGGCTCTCGTCCTCTGCCTCTCGCCCGCCCACGCCCAGGCCTGTGTGACGGAGGAGGCGACCCGAGCGCACTACTTCTACAGAATCCGCAGCACGCTCCTCGAGCAAGCCAATCAGCTCACGGTCAGCGGGGCCAGCGTAGGGATCCCCGGGAAGCCCGGGGCTTTCTTCCAGTTGGTCGGCCAACTCGCGGATTCAGGCGAGCGGACCGCGTTGCTCGCGCTGATCAAGAGCAAGAACGTCGTCGTGCGGGCTGCCGGAATGTTCGCCCTCGCGAAGAACCACCCCCAAGAGGCGCTCGTGGCGATCAAGGCCCTCCGAAAGAGCAAGGCTATGGTTCCCCTTCAAATCCAGGGCTGCTCGGTGCTGATCACCACCGAGGGAGAGCTCGTGAAGGCCTTTCTCGGCAACGCACACCTCCTCACGCCCATGAAAAAGCCCCGATCACTGAGGCAGGTCGCCAAGGCGAAGGGACGCGCCGACACCGCCCGGGCGGCTCTCGTCAAGGAGGCTGATCAACTGACAGTCAGCGGGGAGGCAGTCGGCCGCGGTAGGCAGCCGGGCCGGTTCTTCAAGCTGGCTTCGCGTCTCGCCGAGAACGGCGACAAGGCAGCCTTGCTCGCGCTCCTCAACGACGAGCATGTCGTGGTTCGCGCTGCGGGAATGTTCGCCCTCGCCCAAAAGCACCCCCAGGACGCTGTGAGGGAGTTGAAGGCCCGCGAAGGGAGCCAAGTCAAGCTCAGGCTGCAGGCTTCCGGCTGCGGCGTTCAGGTCGTCACCGAGGGGACGCTCGCGACCCGGTTCCTCCGCAACGCCAACCTCCTCAACTCGCTCCAGCCGCCTCGGCCGCTGGGCGACACTCCGAAGGAGACCAAGAAGCGTTGAGGCGCGCATAGCGCCACTCGCTGGCGAGGTCTGTCTTGGGGAAGCACACTGAGCGAGTGGACACCCAAATCGGCTCTCGGCTCCTACCGGATCCTGCGCGAGATCGCCCGAGGCGGGATGGGCCGGGTCCTCCTCGCGCAAGACGAGACCCTCGGACGAGAGGTCGCGATCAAGGTCTTGCTCAGCGCACGACACTGCGAGGAGCACCGACGAAGGCGCTTTGGGTGCAGATGACGTGAATCCACCTCACGCCGCCTTGCTGGGTGGCTTGGCACCGAAGCTGGGAAGCGGGGACGGTTTGGCGGCTTGCAGCCGGATCGGAG